>SUSY01000017.1 GCA_015063185.1 Thermoplasmata archaeon | reverse complement strand
ATAGCGATGGAGGACCTTTCGGTCGAACAGCTCCGTTCCATATCCATGGATAGGAGGATGACCAAGGGTTACAACGATGCATCCATAGGTGAACTGAGGAGAAGGATATGCGACAAGGCTGAGAGCGCCGGTCGCACGATCGTCCTCGTGGACCCTAGGGACACATCACAGATATGTTCGAACTGTCAGGAGGTCGTAGAGAAGGACCTCTCCGTCAGAATACATGTCTGCCCGCACTGCGGATATAAGGAAGATAGGGACGTCAATGCTGCCAGGAACATACTGGCACGTGCGTTGTCCGTCCTACAAGGTCAACGGGATCGACCGGCGATCCTTTCTGACACCTAGAGATCGGAAGAATGGCCGTGCGCACATCCAACCCTCCAGGAAGATATGTGCGTGACGGCACAAGGATTTGACCGACGGTGATTCAAAATCACCTATCCGTCAAATATCGGTTCAAGACCATGATTGGGACGCCAACACAGCAAGGAACATACTCGGCGTGGACTTGGTACGATAGTACCCGATCTAACATGAAACAGACCGAACGAGCAAACAATCGATGATGGTCGCGAACACATTAGATGTTACACATACGAAACGTCTAACGGCCAAGGTTTGGGTCAGATCTTAGAGAACATGTTCTTGAAGAATACTGCATCCTTCTCCTGAAGAGGAGATTCACAGATGAAGGTGCAATCGTGATCATACTGTTCCACCGCCCTTGCGAACACGGACATGTCCGGATCAGCTGCCTCAAGAGGAAGGTGACTGATCTCGCCCTTATCCCCGTATTTGATACAACTGATGTGGAAATGTGCTATGTCTCCTGCAAGTGGAAAGAACTCATCGAGCAGGTTCTTACAATCCTGTTCGGTTTTCAAACTGCCATGATAACGTGCGTGCGTATGTGCCACATCCAAGACGGGTGCAGTACCGTCCACATTATCCATGACCTCTGCGATCTCCTTCAGGGTGCCCCACTGTCCCAACTTACCCATGGTCTCGATGCCCAGGATCACATCCTGGATACCTTCGGAATCCAGAATCTCCTTGCATCTGTTCAGACCGTCGATCACGTTTGATGTTGCAGTATCGGGGGATTTCCCATAGGATGCTGCATGGATCACGATAATGTATGCACCCATGAAATGTGCGGCCCTTGCGGTATCCACCACATAATCCACACTCTTGTCCCTGGTCTCGGGCTTGTCGGAATTGAAACTGATGAAATATGGTGCATGTGCACTAAGACGAATGCCCCTGTTCCGTGCCAGAACCCCATTGGCCTTCGCCTTCTCCTCCGAGATACGGACCCCTCTTACGAACTCGACCTCTAGTGCATCGAGCCCCAAACTCTGAACCGTGTCCATACCTGCCTGAGGGGTCTTACTGCCCTCCGGGTATCCTGCAGGACCAAATCTCATAGCCATACGCCACCATAGTGTGGGGAAACTCAAATACCTTCGCTAACCGTATGGGAAATCATGAGGATTGTCATGGATGTGGATCTGGATTCCACATTGGGTTGTGGGCAGGCACACAGGTGGCACAAACACGGTGAAATCTGGGAGGGAGTACTGGGGGATGCCGTAATCAAACTGATCCAGACACAGGATGGATTCATATGTGAGGGTACGGATGACGAATCGCTAATCCTAGACTACTTCAGGTCCGAAGATGACCTGGATTCCATTTATTCCGAATGTGCCAGCAAGGATGATTTTGTATCCAGTCTCATCCATAGATGCAAAGGATTACGCATCCTAAAACAACCGCACTACGAATGCATCGCCACATACATCCTAGCAACCAATGCCAACGTGAAACGCATCGGTGCAATGGTGGAGAATGTCTGCAGAACGTTCGGAAAGGACCTCGGCGGGAGATATTCGTTCCCAACGCCCGAGGAGATCATCTCCAGAAAGGACCTCATATACGAATGCAGACTTGGATACAGAGCAGAAAGATTCGTAGAGTTCGCACAATCAGTCCATGACGGGACGTTCGATCCCGACGCATTGGAAAGTACCAGCTATGAAGATTGTATCGAGGCCCTATTGACCATAAAAGGTGTTGGGCCAAAAGTAGCCGACTGCATAGCATTATTCTCGTACGGTCATCTTGAGGCGTTCCCCATAGACGCCAGGATCGGTGCAATCCTTAAGGACACATATTGCGTGGAAGGCAACTACAAGAAACTGGCACAATTCGCCCGTGAGAAATTCGGAAGGTATGCGGGCTATTCTCAGGAATTCCTCTATCATGCAGAATTCATAGAGTGAGGTCACTCCAAACGGAGTGGCATAACCCTGGATCCACAGATGCATGCGGGCAACTTCGAACCGAATTCCACCTCGTAGATCTTGGCCAAGATACCGGACCTCTTGAATGCCAAGCAGATGCTGCACACCTCCGCTGCGAAGTCCACGCCCTCTTCCGCGATTCTCTTAGATGAAAGTGCCAACTGCTCCTCCACGATATGGTAGTTAGGATCGGCCGTCACGACGATGTTCTCCCCCCTCTTGTTCTTGAGGTACTGGGATATGGCCGCATCGGTGAGACCGAAGGTCTTGGCTACCTTGGACTGGGAATAACCGAAATCATTGACCAACTTCTTGGCCAACTCCTTCCTGATGGTAGGTAGAAGATACCACACCACGATCTCACAGGGAATCTTCATCGAATCAGAGGATGGAGTCCGCCTATTTGAAAGTGGCTTCACATCACACCGGGATTGCTCTTGAGATAGAACTCCATACTATCCCATTCATCGGATTCGCGTTCGCTCTCCTTCCTCAGGCTGACACCGTACTTCGATGCGGTCATCTTCACGAACCTCATGATGTCTATGGGGCCCTTGAAGTCCTCGACCTTCGCACCTGATGCAGTGACCTTTCCCTTGAAGGAACCGACCACGTCAGTACCTCTGAAGACGGCTGCCTCCGTAGCACCGCACTGCTCCTTGATACGGTCGCGAAGATAGACGTGCAGGTTATCCTGTGTGTTGAGTACCATGAGATCGCGGACCTTGTCGATCTTCTTCCCCAAATCGGTCGCGAGCATCCAATAAAGTGTGGAATAGCCCTCCCTGAAGAATCCCTTGACAAGGAAACCGTCCTTTTCCAATTTTGACAGTACGGACCTTATGGTACCCATACGGAACATGGTGAAGGAGGATAATCTCTCTGCAGAGAAGATACCGAAATCGTTGAAATGTGTACGTATAACCGTTTCTATCGCCTCGTCCTTGGTCACGTTACCGTCCGGAACGATATGGTATGCAGAAGATCTGTCCAAATAGATCGCAGACCTGTGCATAAGGGAACTCAAGGCATCGGACGTTGCGGATTCGGAGATTGGGGAATCCTCGATGACCTTCTTCTTGTTGATGGGCATACGGCGACGGATGATATCCAATACGATCGCCTCGTCCTCCGTTAGGGGATCGTCCCTCAATGCCTTGAATATGGAAGCGTACTCCACCGTAGTGTAACCGATATGACGAGGACACAATGCGGTCTTGATCAGTTCGTAACGTTCGACCACGTTCTTGATTGGGGTTTTATCCTCCACCCGGGTGACCAACTCGGAATCGTTACGGATATACCCACGGGAAAGGATCGCATCCCAAGCATTACGGAACTTATGGCCCTGTACCGCATGCTGTTTCCTGAATACATAACTGACAATCTCCGCATCCTTGAGTGTGACGGGTATGAACTCCCCCTTGGCATAGAATCCATTGATGAAATGATACCCGTGTTCGAGAAGTATGCCTCTGGTGACATCATCGAGGTTCTCCGGATCGACCTTCATCACCTCCCTCAATCTGACGATATCTACACCTTTCATCCTGTAGAATCCCATCATATGATCGATGGCGCGGAGTGCGGATGGTAACATAGATGGATCGTCTAAATCCATTCCACGGATCTCGATACATCCGGACATCTCCCAAAGCTCCAACGCTCCGACGATCGAACAGCCCTGAACAAGGGGATAGATCCATTTGTCCCCATATCTTGCGGAGATCTCGGCCCACTTTGGAGAGAGGACAGGGTCATAAAGGGACATGACCACGATCTCCTCGCTAGGCTTAGCGACCCTCATCTTATCAATCTCATCGGGGAAGATCAACATAGGGGTGTGTCCATCCCCTACATAGATGGTGCGTGCACCCATCCTTTCTGCCAGTCCCTTCGCGACATCCGGATCCAATCCGAGGATGTACCTCATTGCCATGACTGGGATGGGGCCATATGCACGAAGTGTCTGCTCCACCAATGGCGGAACGGGGTCGTAATCGATTGGAGTCGGATGATAAACCTCATAGGTGTTCTCGGTACCCCAATCCTCCCTCTCGTTGAATGCCCTAACGACTTTCAGTGCACGGTCCAACCTCATTATGGATTCCTTGAGACGGTCCTTGTCTATTCCGGTCTCTGCGACCAACTGTCTCAATGTAGCGGAACCCATACCTGCAATCACACCGAGTAGGTCCTCATCCTCAGGAAGGATGGGTTCATTACGTAACGCCGCGAACTTGGATGCGTCATCATCCCTGATGAAACGTACCTTTCCACGGATAAAGCGACCCAATCTGATGTGATCTGAATCGCGCATGGCATACCACTCCTTCAGATCGAAATTTGACACGCGATTGTAGACGTCCAATTCACTGCCTGCAGAACCAAAAAAGTCGAAGTACTCGTCGATCGAATCGAAATGGGACCCTTTAGTGACGAGATAACGATTCACAGTATCATAATCGAACACATCTTTGGACCCTGCCCTGAGCCTCATGTGATCTATGTGGAGCATATACTGTTCGCTCTCAGATATCAGGAATCTGCCCTCGGAAACCTCCTGGTCGGCAACCAGAGCCTGCAATGATGACCTCACATCCGATTCGGGGATGGAAAGAGCAAATGCAATCTCCTGTACGGTCGCAGGTGCGAAACATTCGAGATGTTGCAATACCGCTCTGTCAATCGACCCCCTCCTTTCTGGAAAATCGAGATCGTAGTGAGAGAACAACCATTTGTTGGCACCGGTGACCGCAGTACGAGTGATCAGATACATGGATTCCAACTTACGCATGGACCTGTACACAATATCCTCCGACTGTTCCAGTGCCTCGGCGATAGATGCCATGGACGTGTTCTCCCCGATCTTGTCCAGAACAGCACGGTCGATATCGTTGAGCTCCCTCTCGCGACGGGTCGCGGATGCATAATATGGTACATCCTCAAGAATCATGACATGCGGATCGTCGAAGAACACGGTGCCCAACGTACCATTGTTGATGAGATCCCTCAACCAACCGTCAACGGTTTTCCTGTCGACGTCACAATAGGAATAGATGTTCCTACCGCGTTCTCTGAATGCCTGGAGCGGACCGGTACGCCTCAGAAGCGGAACAATATCGGAGAACTCAGTGACCCTTCCAACCTTCTCCCTGAAGTACGGGATGACCTGATCCTCTTCGAATTCGAACTCCTTGACGGAATCGCCCATCGCACGGTACAGCACCTTCCTGTGTAGCTCCTTGAGAAGAGCTGTTCTGTCCTCCATGAGAACGATGTCCGAGAATCCAGAGAGGATGATGCTATGTGCGAACGGGGAAGGAGTACCGTTGTATGGGAGGACGGAGACTTCCATCTCCCCGGAACCGATGAGGTCGAGGACGTATTTTGCATTCTTGATGTCCATATCGTCCTCGAGGATCTCCCTGTAGGTCTCCTCGATGACTGGCATATTGTCCATATTGGCCAGAGACTCCAGGAGGTATGCGGAACGTGTCTGTTGCCTGTTGACGGAGACGGGACGGCCCATGTAGTTCCTGAGGATCATGAAGCTCCTCGATGCTGTGTGCCTGAACCTCAACTTGAATATCTCGGAATCACGAATGGCCTTCCTCAGGATGGTCTCCAGATCCTTGGAATCCAACATACTCAGTATCCTAGAAATATCGATGCGACGGGACATTCCCAGCATGAAATTGTCATCGGACATCGTCACCGATACGGTAGTTCCGATAAGGTTCGTGATCCTATATGCATATGCTCTTGAGAGTGCATCGTTGACCCTCCTTCCAAACGGGAAATGGAAAATGATCCTTTGGTTTCCGGACGGATCCATATATTCCTCGACGACCAACTTCCTATCGTCGGGGATGATTCCGCATGATGCCTTCTGTTCCTTGAAGTACGATATCAGGGAACGTGACGACCCTTCATCGATATCGAAATCCGAACAAAGATGTGCCAGCAACTCATCGTCGCTAAGAATGTCCACGTCCCTGGACATCTCTCCCCTGAACTCCGCGACATCCATGGACAGGTCGAAACTCCTGGGAAGCATCTCTCCTGCCCAGGAAGGTACGGTGGGTTTCCTTCCGGAGGCTTCCTTCACATGTGCCATCATGCCCTTGGACCTGACGAATTCAAAGGAACGGCCACCAAGGACGAAGATGTCCCCTGGCGTCAACCTCTCCACGAACTTCTCCGAGAGTTCCCCTGCGGTCTGCCCACGATTGGTGATCACACGATAGTTGGACTCCTCGGGGATGGTTCCGAGATTCATGAAGTAGATCATTCTGGAACCCTTCTTCCTTCCGAAAACATTCTCCTCCTCATCATACCAGATCTTGGAGTACACGCCTTCGTACTCATCCTTACTTCCAAGGTACTTCAGGATGCTGATGAACTTCTCTTCGGAGAGGTTCCTGTAACAGTAGGAGTGTTTGATCAACTTGTACGCATCGTTGACGTCCCAACGGACCGAGAGGCTCATACCAACAACAGTCTGTGCCAGAACATCCAAACAATCCTCTGGGACCTGTACGCGGTCGATGTGGTTCCTGTGTGCGGCCCTGCACATGACGGCACATTCAACGAGATCGTCGGGATCGAAGACCAAAAGACGACCTTTGGCGACCTTTCCAAAACTGTGTCCACTGCGACCTATTCTCTGCAATCCCTTTGCAACGGACTTAGGAGAACCGATCTGGCACACCAGATCCACGGAACCGATGTCTATTCCGAGTTCAAGAGAGGTGGATGAAACAACACACTTGATCTCCCCCCTCTTCAAACGCTCCTCCACATCGAGACGAATCTCCTTGCCCAACGAACTGTGATGGACCTCGATGTTCTCCAATCCACGTTCCTTGAGCTTGTAGACGACACTCTCCGCACCTGAACGTGTATTTGTGAACACCAATGTAGTATCATGCTGTTCGATCAGTTCCTTGAGAGTGTCGTACATCATCGAATTGACGATGTCGGATGACAGGCGTGTCATGTCATCCGTAGGACAGATGACCTTCAGGTCCAAAGTCTTCTTCGAAGCGGATTCGATCAGTGTGACGTCCCTTATCTCTCCCCTATTGTTGCAACCGACAAGATATCCTGCGACCGCTTCGATCGGAGCGAGGGTTGCTGAGAGACCGATCCTAGTGAACTCCTTGGAACAATGGTGCTGCAAACGTTCCACGGTCAAAGAAAGGAATGCACCACGTTTGGAATCGCAGATGTCATGGATTTCGTCCAGAATCAACCACTCGATGCGATCCAACTTCTCCTTGAACTTCGGAGCTTCGAGAATGAGTGCCAAGGACTCCGGTGTGGTGATGAGGATGTGTGGCGGGTGCTTGAGCATCTTCTGACGTTCATATTGGGATGTGTCCCCGGAACGCACACCGACTCTGATATCGGGAACGTTCATACCATAACGTATCGCGACATCCCTCATCTCCGCAAGAGGCGTGTTAAGATTCCTGTTTACGTCATTGGCCAGTGCCTTCAATGGAGAGATGTAGATGCAGTATACCCTCTCCTCCAAGGACCCTTCGTTAGCATAACGGGTCAATTCATCAATGATGCTCATGAATGCAGTCAGGGTCTTACCCGAACCCGTGGGAGACGAGACCAGAACGTTCTCCCTGTTATGGATCACAGGAATCGCACGGGACTGTGGGTCCGTTAGTGTGGTGAACCTCTCGTTGAACCAGGTGGATACAAGAGGTTGCATGAGGGACATGACCTCATCCTTAGTGTATGCCTTGTCAGAGCGCTGCATCATTTGACCAATCATGTACCCTATTCGCAAGCAGTTAAAGAAGGTTGCGATTGAACGGGCCAGCACAGTAAAACGACAAAACATGCATGACAAAGAGTGGGTGAGATGTGCCAGTGAAACGAACGGGATACAAATGGGAAGAATCTAAACCCTTATATGCGCGCTTGCGGATAGTAGCTTGATGAAAACAAAGGCATTGGTGGCCCTTATCGCGATAATGATGGTTGTAACATCAGTGCCCACAATTCTTTGTTCATTTGATTCGGATGCAGGATCATTCGATATCAACACAAAAATAGATACAAACAGCGAGATTGAATTCAAAGGCAAGGTGCGTTACAACACACCACTGGGATCCGATAGTCCCCCGAATGTTGTCGTATTGATTGTAGAGAATATAGAGGGAGTGTCAGGCTTACCTGCCAACCACTACATCACCGAACCGTATTCCGCGAAGATCGACAAGAATACGGATACGTTCTCCATCAAGGTCCCCCGCATCACCGCAACAGGAGTGAGCTACTATTTCCTCATAGAATCAGGATACGAGATAGATATCATTACAGAGTGGTTCCATCCCGTTCCAGAAACTATCCTGCGTTATGAGGAGGGTGACATCGATCACAGCAAATACCCGACACAGTACAAGGAAGCGTACAGATTGGTAGATGCTCCAAAGAAAACGCCCCCATACCAAACACTTGAGACGTTTGCAGTCTCAGGCATGGAGGACAATGAAAGAAACGTCATCGGAGCAGTGCGCATTGCAGGTAATCTTCAGGTCACCGTTCACCACCAGGACTACAATCTTTCCAACGTTTCCGTCAGCCTTTTAAGAGATGGAGAGACGAAGACGTCGAGTGATCTCACAGAACTGACCAACAACCAGGGAATATGTACAATATCTGACATCCCAACAGGTTGGTACAATGTCGTGACCACACTCCAGGATTATGAGCAAAAAGGTGAGTCAAGAGTCTACATCGACAAGAATGTCACGACGAACATAACGATAGAGATGGATCCCACCACTAATGACAAAGATTTCTGGGGATATGACCTACCACACTTCCTTATGATTTGCGGTGGGGCAATCGGTGCGATTATTATCGTAATCTCCATCGTAATGCAACGCAGGACCATCAAAGGTAACAAAGAAGACTGGATCTTCAACGATATCGAAGATGAAGAGGAAGAAGATTGAGGGGTATCCCCCAATCAGCGTTTTAAGCTCTTTGCAACCTTGTCGTAAAGACTGTTACCTTTGGAATCAATAGCGACCACAAGTGGTCCGAATCTCTGAGCGTCAAATTTCCATATGGCCTCAGCCATTCCAAGATCTTCCCATTCTACACCATCGACCTTCGCAAGACCGTCAGCATAGGTCACGGCAGCGCCACCGACAGCCGCGAGGTATACACAACCGTTGGCCTTCATGGCGTCTGCTGTCTCACGGGACATGCCACCCTTACCCACAATCGCACGAGGTTTGAACGATCTAATGAACTCAGGCTCCAACTTATTCATTCTGGCACTGGTGGTAGGGCCTGCAGCAATCACGGTCCATACATCCCCATCCCTCTTCATGATTGGCCCACAGTGGAACAAAGTGGCACCATTGAGACATTCGGGTACCTCTTCCCCCGCATGCTTCCTCTCGAGAGCACGGATGTGAACCTCATCCCTGCCAGTGATGATGGACCCAGTTATGTAGACTATATCGCCCAACTTCAACTTACTGATATCGGACTTGCTCATGGGCGAGGACAACATCTCCATCAGAATACCCCCTGAGTGGTCTCATACGTACCATCCTTGTAGATTCTGACACTTGCACGCCTGGTAGCCCAACAACCGATATTGACAGCAACAGGAAGGGATGCAGTGTGACATCCCGCCTTCTTGATATTGACCCCAAGAACAGTGGTCGCACCGCCGAGCCCCATCGGCCCGAGACCAGACGAGTTGAGTTTGACAAAAAGGTCCTCCTCCATCTGTCTCAATTGCTTATCGGGATTCCTTGCGTCCAATGGGACCAAGAGAGCCTCTTTTGCCATAGATACGCACACATCGGACGTTCCACCGATACCGACACCGACAATGCTAGGAGGGCATGGTCTTCCGCCTGCATCAAGGACCGTATCCACGATGAACTTCATAACACCTTCAATACCATCCGCGGGATTCAACATAGCCAGACGGGTCATATTTTCCGACCCTGCACCTTTGGGTAATACGGTGATTTCGAGGAAATCATCATCCGTAGGGATGAAATGGATGAATGGTGAACCGATTCCGGTATTGTCACCGGTGTTCTCCCTGGTAAGGGGATCCACCAGATTGGGTCTGAGAGGGATCTCAGCGGTTGCCCTTCTCACAGCGTTCTCGATGTCACGTGCGACGGATGAATCGAACCTACCCTTCACGTAGAATACAGGTATTCCTGTATCCTGGCACATGGGCTTTCCAAGGAACTCTGCCTTCTTGGCGTTGTCCATGATCGCACCCAACTGTGAATATGCGATCTCATTCGTCTCCCATCCCGCACCTGCTTCCAATGCCCATCCGATATCAGAGGGAAGCTTGGTATTGGCCAAACGTAGCAATCTGACCACGATGTCCTCCGTGGTCTCAGGCAGTACTATCATGGACTCCGAATCATAACGGTTGTTTCTATATTCATCGGTCGAATGTAGCATACGATATCTAAGAAGTGTGGCGATTAGTAGAACATATAATCCGAAGATGCTAAAACACTGTAGCACCATGTAGTGTCGATGGTGTGCAATCCTCTGAACAACGCGTCACAGAAACAGAAACTGATTCTGGCAGCGATTGCGTCATTCACAATTTGCATGATACTAAGTCTGTATTTTCACCATTATGACAGTGAACATTGGGCGTATACAGTAGATTCTATAGATTCTGGAAACGGAATATATGGATTGAATGGTTTCTATTACCCCCCACTCTACGGATACATCCTATCTTTCCTAACAATGATAGCGGATGCACTTGGAATCCCGATCATCTCCACGAATCCGATAGATACAGAAGCCCCCATCGTTCTTGGGAAGTACATGTACTACCACCCTGCATTCCCGATAATGTTCAAACTCGTGAATGCCATTGCATCTGTGGTTATAGGATACTTGATTTATAGATTGGTCGAAGATTGTACCCGTGACAAAGAGATGGCATACAGGATGTCATTACTTTGGTACCTATGTCCCATCGTAATACAGATGATTGGAGTACAAGGTCAATTCGACGTACTGGCAATAATGACGGGACTAATGTGCATAATAGCCTTGAGAAGAGAATCCTACTTCCTTGCTGGCACACTGTTCGGAATCTCTGTTCTATTGAAGGTATTCTTTGGCCCGTGCATAATCGCCCTAGTGTTGTACATCTGGCTCACCAAACAGGACATCAGAATGGCAATCAAATATGTTGGATATGCGGCAATTGGTGCAATCATGGTCGCGATTGTTGCATATGTCCCATTATTCATCGACGGCACATGGGTTTACTCCTTAACATTCTTTAGCGATCGTGCGTCGAGAGAATGGTACATGACGCTGGCTACGGTTCTTGGAATAATCCCGATGATTTGTATGATGATTCTATGCGTAGTACATATGATCAAATCGGATCCCAAAAATGCGGACAAAGAACTGATCATATGGTCGGCATTGCTATTTGGAATGGCTGCTGCCATGTCACCAGGATACCAATATGGGCCATGGACGGCTGCTATGACGGTTCTGCTATGGGCTACTATGAACGATAAACGCCTTTACAGGCCTCTGTTCTGGGGGACAGCGATATTTTCCTGCATACAAGGAATCACAATCACACACTTCTACCAGATGTGGATGGGCAGCTATTTTTGGGGAGTTCCGGATTACACAATCATCACAGAGCTGTCAATGTCCATGAATACGTTCATGACCACAATAACGTTGATCACCTCACCTGTATATGTCATACTTCTGGCACTTATCATGCTCATCACCCTTATGACACTGTTCGAAGGAAAGTACCCTAAAATCGACCGCATATCTGAGAAGATCAGATCATTGGGGGGACAACATGCGGAATAAGTGTCCCAAGACTATTATCGTGATAACAATAGCCCTTGTGATGATGATTCTTATTGGCGAATGGTATGCATATATCGCACCACATGACCATCATTCCTCGGCAGAGATGGATGGTGACACTGTCACATTTTCCATTGAATCTAAGGGAACTCGCGAATACAAGGCAGTACTATTCGATAATGATGACTATTCAGCGGTTACAGAGATGTACTTGTTCTATGACGAGAAATATGCATCGAACGTGAATGAGAACACGGATCCGCCCATCGGTTCCCCTCAATACACGGAAAAATACTTTTTAGAGCAACTAAGAAACTTCCTATCATACAAAGGGATGTCAAATATCACATTTGTAAACGCAAATAGAGCCGAATCACTGATGGAAGAACAGATTACCACAGGATCTGCAATAGGGAAGGGGATCATGTTCGCATGCGGCAGTATCCCCGACAATCTATTCACAGGTGATCGCTCCGATATCCTCCCCACATGGATAGAACAGGGCGGATCGATGTATTGGGTAGGAAATGAGATTGGAAAGTACATCTCTCAAGGAGACAATATCATCGAAGTGAATGCTACAACGGAACTCACGGATGTGCCAGACATAACGTTCTGTGAATCCGGTAAAACAAAGGACGTTAGCATACTCCGTGAGGAATTGAGCCTTCTGGTATACAATACGAGATACGCCATCGATGGAACTGGAGTAGAACATTACGGATACAGTGATGGGACATATTCCACCGTCAGTTGCATAGGCAAGGGACTTGGACAGATATGTGTCATATCTGGATCATTATGCATGAATCTCGATAAGGACCTTTCAAACGTCATATGTTCAGGGTTATCCGACAGAAGTGAACTGATAGACTATGACTCAGGAACAATCACCGATTCGGTAAAAGGCGTAATGACTGTGCCAGATATACATGGGAACATATCCCTCTACTTATACGTTGGATCGTATCACTCCATCTATGGCGATAGACACGACCTGTGATCAGCGTACGTAGTAGAGCGTCTCCTCGATCTGCACGACCTGCACCGTCTCACCGATCTCCGCACCCTCAGGGATACGGAGATCTACGGCGGAGTAGTTTGTAGGGTGCATGACCTGGATCTCCGAACCGGAATTGGTGAGGACGACCGCGTCCTTCCTGTCGGAATTCTTGACTAGGATCTTCATCGACTGGATCTCGTTCTTCCTTGCGGACGTGTCCCTATAATCGATGAGGGATGTCAATCTCCCCCCGGTCTTATTCAGTCCCGACAAGATGTGAGGCCTTCCGTTCATCTCGAGAACATCACCGATATGATATGCAGGTAACCTCACGAGGAACGTAAGGCGATACATATCCTGCCCGTCCGGAGTCTGACCAACCAAAGATGCAGACTCCTGTGACTCGGCACCATATGCATCGATCAGATCTTTTGTCAGAGAGCGGGCCAAGGAAGTGGACGACAACTGGATGTCCACGCCTCCGCGGACCTCCTGTACTTTGGTGATGAACAGGCCGCGGTTTGTCTTGGCTTGCAACTCGACCGAATCACGGACCCTTCTGACAGTCTCGTCCCTGAGTTCGTCCGTGAGTCCTTTCTCACCGGAACGAATCTGAAGCGTGGCCTCATAATAGTTACCCAACTGCCTGGAGCACCTCTTACAGACCGTGTTCTTCAACCTAACGAGTGTCTTACCCTCTGCCTCGGTTATGCGACCGTTGATACCGATATCCGCAAGGATGGTGGCCTGATAGGAACGCTCATCCTGCATATCGGCACGGACTCCGACAGATATGAGTTCCGATTCGGCGATCAAAGAGATTCCAGAGATCGCAGCCTCCTCAACAGCATCTGATTCTGACATGGGTTGCCAACGGTCACGAAGGAAGTACTCCTCGCAATTGGTACATCTCTGAAGATCCACATGGTGAGGGAGCTTCATCAATTCCCTTCCATTGAGGAAGCACTCCATACACAGACCATTGATCGTATCCTCACAATCGATTCCGCATTTGACACAGAAGCTCATCCTTTCACGACCTGAGCATGCACCATCCCGCCGATGGTGATCACATTCACCTTATCCACATAGCCTTCGGAGATCGCAAGGGAGATCGTAGTCTCCCCGACGAGATTCATGATGTCCGCATCCTTCATCATGACGATGAACTCCGACTCCGAGACGTGATCCTCTTTGTAGAAGGACTCATTGACCTTCAAACGGAGCTTGCCCTGGGAATAGGAACAACCAAGGACATCCTCGTCGCATGCTGCAAGTACGGACCTCCCATCATGACCTCTATGGAGCTTGACACAGATCATTCGTCATCACCTGCTCCACCGGCATCCTCGAGTACCTTGTACAACCCGCGACTGTCCAGATAGACCGCAACGTTCGCCCTCAACATATCCAGGGTCGCATCGACCGCTGAAGATGAGATTCCCTCCGCTGCGACAGCGTTCTTGATCTGTTCTGCAGAGATTCCACCCACTGCATTCTTGATCTCGTTGTAGATGATCTCACGGGACTGTTTGCGCTCCTTATTGGAGAACGAACCGCCTGCGAGGTCGATATCGAAACTATCACCGTTACTAGCGATCTTCTTCAGATAGTATCCGATGAGGTTGATTGACCTGAGTGCATCCTCCCTCTCGACCTTCCTGCGAAGATGCAACTTAGCGGATGCCTCAGCGAGACGTACGTAGGCCTCCAACTGCCTGGCGGTTATAGGGATCGAACCATCCTTGGAACTGAGTCTGATACGGAGATAATCGTCCATGATCAACTTGTAGGCCTCATCCGTCATCACAGGGAGATAGTTCTTCTTCGCATATGCGACATACTTCCTCAGGATTTCGATGGAATAAGGAGGTTTAATGTTGCTGGTATGCTCCAGGATGCCATCGATGTCCACACCATCTACGGGATCCCTCTGCATACGGGCCTGACCACGTCTGTGAGCGTCGAGGATATGAGACGTGATGTTCTTGTCCCTCTTCGCATCGGGTACATCGGTAAGGACGAACATCAGATCGAAACGGGACATCAGTGCAGGGGGCAGGTTGATCTGCTCCGCGATCTTGGACTGCATGTCGAACCTACCCAACTTAGGATTGGCCGCTGCCAACATCGAGCACCTGCATTGGAGTGTTGCGGTGATTCCCGCCTTAGCAACGGAGATCTTCTGAGATTCCATCGCCTCATGCAAGGACGACCTGTCCTGGTCACCCATTTTGTCCAACTCATCGATACATGCAAGTCCTTTATCGGCAAGGACGAGCGCACCTGCCTCCAGAGTCCACCTTCCATCTCCGAAATCGTCCTTGACTGCAGCGGCCGTATTGTGGATGACGAATCCGCCTCCGAGGAAACAATGCGCGGGATCGACGGTCAGATCGTACACATATTCAGGAAGATCCTCGGTGATCTCCTCCACTGATTGGAGCATCATGAGGCGACCGTTAGTCTTCATAATCGTAACGAAGTCACCGGGTGAGAGGGTTCCGGACTCGAACCAATCATATCTGGCATCCTTCATGGCCTGAACCTTGGTCTCCGGTGTGAGGATGAGTGAGTCACCACCCATCGTGGTCAATCTGATCAATTTATCGGGAGTCTTGATCTTCCAAACGTATGTGATGGGCATCAGGACGGTTCCAACCGAATTTATGGATTCGATACGGTCCCCGGAAACCGCCTGCCTCCAGATTCCAGGGCGATATTCCTCGGGTGCGGACATCCTGGCGTTGACAAAATCCTCGATCCTCTCCGTTCCTGCCTCCAATTCGAGAAGCGTATCACCATGGACACATAATCCTGCCGCCGATGCGGACTTACCGGATGCATAGATGCCTCTTGGGGACAATGCGCTCATGTACCTGAGCAACTGCGACTTGGCGACACCGGGGTCTCCCATAAGGAGGATGTGGATATCTCCCCTCATCGTGGTACCGTCGTCCATGACCTTCTGCGAACCACCGAAGAGTTGCAATGCGACTGCTTCCTTCTCCTCATCCATTCCGAAGATGGTCGGTGCGATCGAAGCGATAATCTTCTTGAGGATGTCAGGGTCCTGACCCATACGCAGGATCTCTTCCTCGTCCTCCTTGGTGATGTTGAGTTCGGAGAAATCGTTCTGTTCGAACTCGCACGATATCACATCCATGAAGATCTCGAAAATAGTGGACTTGTCACGTTCGGTCTTCTGTACGGAACGGATGATTCCGTTCAGAGTGACCCTGTTTCCGGGCATGGTCTTTCCTGCGATATCATCCTCGATGTAACCTGATAACCTTTCGGGCTGTGCACCACCACGAAGACCTTCTGGATTCTCCTGGATCTCGACCTTCTGCGTATCCGTATATTCGGACATGCGCTCATCCAACTGGAAGTGGGGCGCGGATTTGTTACAACCTTCATTGGGACAGAAGAGGGGCTCTCTGAGGATCATTCCGCTCTGGGGCTCCCACACCTCAGCATTGCATTTGACACACCTGAAGAGTGCACGGGTGAGTCTGGGCTTGGGAGTCGAAGCCTTCCTGACCAGACCTTCGACGGCAACCAGGGTACCGAGATGCTTCGCACGGAGGTTGCGGACCTCTATCGTAGCATCAGGCGGAAGATTGTCGATCCTGAGATTGATGTGGTTTGAGGGATCCCAGGAACCGGGCATAAGGTCCTTGATAACCTTTACACCTATGGCGATGGCCTTATCAGGATTCTGAAGGAGGTATGCTCCGAATTCCATGTTCATCGCATCGATGTCCGCGAAATCCACAGTTATACTCCTGACATCAGGATACCCATCCTGAATCTCCACCAATTTTAGATGGTACTTGTCATCGCTGAATATCTGTTCCCATGATGTGGATATGTCCCCGTCCTGAAAATACAATCAAATCGCCCCCGTTAGATCCTTGCTCTTGCATTCGTCGTCCACCCACCAGACCCAACCGCCCTTCTCCATAGAGACTTCACCCTTCACGTAGCCTGCGAGCTTCAGCTTGGTCATGGTCTTCGCGAAATCGTCCGGACAGTGATAATCGAAAAGGGATTCTAGACGGAACTCTACCTCCCTGGTAGTTAACCTATCCTCTCCGAACACTGACCATACGTACTTGACGACATCTGCGAGCATCGAACTCTAGATGCGCACACCCTTTAATTAACCATCGCGCGAAGGTTTTACTCCTTCTTGACGACGAGGGAATCCAGGTTCTCGGGGTCCTTGAGGTTGTCCCTGACCCATGCCTGAACGGACTCTATGAGCTTGACATAACAGTCGTAAAGCTCCCTGTCATCGGTAGCGGATTCGAAGTTCTCCTTCCTTCCGAAGTCGACACAGATCTGCTTCGCGTCGTAAGGAACGATGTCCTTGATCCTGTCATAAGTGGACTTCTCCAAGAAGATGAGATAATCGAACTTCTGTGGCATCTTCTTCGCCTTGAAGTCCTTGGCGTTCCATGCTCTGATGTCATAACCGTTCTGATACATCACGGAGATGAGTTCACAGTCGATGAAATCGAACTTGGGGCCTGCGCTCCAGATTTCATACTTGTCGGAATAGAGTTCCTTGGCGAAGTACTCCGCAACCTGTGACTGGAGGTCGTTCATCTCGTCGAGGAACATAATCTTCACCTTATCGCTCTTCTTTCCGAATGCCATGGTACGGATTAACGGTTCATATGGTATAAGGGTACCGATTGTCCAATGCCATGCAAAACGTACACTGGGTCATTGGGATTGACAACAGATGCGTTTCAAAAACGTATAATTAGGGAATCTGCAATTGTCACATGCCACGGTGATGATCGTTTTCGAGCTGTATCCTGATGATAGACGGGCGAGCTGAGTGGCATATTGTACCATTCGTCATTCGTCGAGCGATGGGGTTTTTAAACAATTAGACATAAGCCATGGTCATGTGGCCTGCATTACAGATCGCTTTGGACCTCCACCAGATCAAGAGGGCGGTGGTCATTGCAAAGGAAGCCGTAGCCGGAGGTGTCGACTGGCTGGAAGCCGGTACACCTCTCATCAAAAGTGAGGGTACCGAAGGAATCCGCACCCTGAGAAGGGAATTCCCCGGAATGAAGATTGTAGCAGACACCAAGACCATGGACGTCGGCGGATACGAGGTCGAACTCATGGCCAAGGCAGGAGCAGATGTGATCACCATCCTGGGACTTGCCGATGACGGCACTCTCAAAGAAGGTGTGATGGCCGCAAGGAAGTACGGAGCAGAGGTCATGTTGGACCTCATAAATGTGCCAGATAAAGTTTCCAGGGCCAAAGAGGCAGAAGCGATTGGCGTATCCTACATCTGCCTCCACATGGGTATCGACGAACAGATGAAGGGGGAGGAACCACCGATCGAGATCCTCAAGAAGATCGTAAGTGAGACCTCCTTGCCCGTAGCCGTCGCCGGAGGAATAACTGCGGAGAATGCAGGGGAGTATGTTGAAGTCGGTGCGTCCATCGTCATCGTCGGCGGCGGAATCATCAAAACGGGCAACATCACGGAGGCCGCGAAGAACGTCAAGAACGCGATGTCCGGAAAAGAGGTCACCCTATCTCTTGAGAAGAAGTACGGAGAGGATGAACTTTTCGAGGCATTCTCCAAAGTATCTTCCTGTAATGTCGCGGATGCGTACCATAAGCAAGGAGTCGTCTTTGGTTTGACCCCTCACATCAAATCCGGAGAGAGGATGGTTGGCCGTGCACTCACGGTACAGACCACGAATGGAGATTGGGCGAAACCCGTTGAGGCCATCGATGTGGCGAAGGATGGAGATGTCATCGTCATCGATGTCGGAGGGGCACCCATTGCAGTATGGGGCGAATTGGCCACTTGCTCCGCCATGAACATGGGCGTCCGCGGTGTCGTCATCGACGGTGCCATCAGGGATCTGGATGATATCAAAGCAATGGGATTCAAATCGTTCTCCAGATCCGTAGCACCTTGTGCGGGTGAACCGAAGGGATACGGCGGAATCGGAATCGAGATCAAGATCGGCGGTCAACCTGTAAGGACAGGCGATTGGATCATCGGCGATGAGAGTGGACTCATCGTCGTACCTAAGGAGGTCGCAGTCGAAGTGGCCAACCGTGCACTCGATGTCCACGAACGTGAGAACAGGACCAGAGAAGAGATCCGCAGAGGTTCTACGCTTTCCAAGGTCAATGAGCTTGCAAAATGGGAACCGGTCAAGTGACCGAATCAAATGCCGGCTTATGCCGGCATTTATTTTCAAAAAAGGTTAAAAATTTCCTTTTTTCTCCATCTCCATGAGTCTCTGGATCCTGTCCTCGATGGAAGGATGGGTACTGAACAGGGATGCCATAGAACGTCCCTTGAGAGGATTGTGAATCCACATATGCGCACAATCGTAGATGTCACCGGATCTGGAGGATGTGGGACTGTACGGATCGCTATCATCTCTGGAACCGTGCCTACGCTCGTTGACCTTCTGCTGCTCATACCTGCTCATATCGAATCCGTCAAGACGTGCAAGTGCGCTTGCCAATGCACGAGGATTGCCGATGATCTTTGCACCGGTAGCATCTGCAAGATACTCCCTGCTCCTAGAGATTCCAAGCTGGATGAGCATCGCCGCGATTGGCATGAGGATGTGTGCCGCAAGTGCTGCCACCATACCGAGAGGGTTGTTATCCTCCCTATCGCCGCTGAACATCGCAAGATAGATGATCATATTGGAAACATATGTGATCATGGAGGCCATCATGGATGCGACGGACATGACCAGGATATCCCTGTTCCTTACGTGTGCCATCTCGTGTGCGATGACTCCTTCCAACTCCTGATCGTTGAGAAGATTCAGAAGACCCCTGGTAGCAACGACGGCAGCATCCTTCGGGTTGCGTCCGGTTGCGAATGCATTTGGGACAGGGGACTCGACGATACCCACCTCAGGCATCGGAACGGATGCGAGGTCCGCGATCTTTCTGACTGTGCCATAGAGACGGGGCTCCTCATATTCACTGATGATACGAGCATGATTGGCCCTGAGTGCGGCATTCTTGCAGTTGAAGTATGAGAATGCACACATCAGAATGGAAATGACCATCATAATGCTCAATCCGTAATATATGTTGAAACGGAACAACCAGCTGACGAGCGCTCCAATCGCCATAAGCAGGAGCGTCATGTAAACGAACATCGATAATGTTCTCAATCTCCAAAATCCCATTCGATTCACCTTCAGTATGTTTGGAAATCCAAACGATCCCCAACGAACAGGTCCACAACCTTGTCGTTACCGATCGCGACCCTCATCTTCTGTATCCCCTCTGCAGTGGTACACCCGTTCATAACGAGCTTACGTACTCCGAAAGACTCCTTAATCTCTGACACGATGAGATTGACCTCAGGTTGTTTCTTCTTACGGAGATGGATACCTCCAACCAATGCATAGATCCTGTCGAACCTTTCACTCACTACCTTCAGAGTCTCAACGATGCCGTCATGACCACACGCACTGATGACGACTGCACCTTCGTTGGTACAGAGGACCAGAGCGGATTCTTTAGAATTGCTGTTGATGATGGGTGTGATGAAGAGGTTCTTACTGAGCTGAACCCATTCGTTATCCACGTACCTGTGGATTATCCCAGGCTCGTTCTCCTCGGAGATGATACTTCCTCCGAACATCCTCTTGACGTTCCATGAAGAGGGATTGGAATAGACCTCGACCTTCTCCTTACGTTCGTTCATGAAGGAATTCAGACCTCCGATGTGCTTGATGGAGCCGTGCGAAATGACGACACGATTAACGGAATCCGCTTTGATCTCCAATTCGGACATGTTGCGGACCAGAACGTTTCCACGAGAACCGGTGTCGAAGAGCGTTCTCTCTCCATCGACATCTATCAGAAAGGAACAACCGGCCCCTCCTATAAGGTGCGTGCCTACCTTGGCCCCTTCATCGTACAGACAGAGAATCTCTGCTTTACCCATGCCTTAGTTCAATGTGTCCGGCATATATAAAGGAACATAATCGCGTGTGAGCACGCGTGAGCCCGACTCAACGTCTGCCATAAAGGGATTCCGGTATGTCTTGGCACATACGGTAGACATCCTCTTCGGACAACTCGCCTGTGGTGAACAGACCCTTTACCCTCTTGGGGACCGTCGTCACCGCCATTATTGATGTGGGTCTTTCTGGATCATCGATGAAGTCCGTTTCCAACATGAAGTTTCTCCCCTTGGTCAATGCCTCGCGGATGAGTTTTCTCGATGCGGGGACGGATGGTGTGACACCCTGTGTCTCTTCGGGTGTGACCCAGGGAGGTGACGAATGCTTGACCACCATACGAGGATCCATTCCGGACGAACGTGCCATGGATGCAAGATTTCCATCGGTCCATCCCTCGGACTCGCTATGGATCATCACAGCACATGAATTCTCATGTGCCAGATCCATGCCGTATTGAAGAACGCGATTACATGCGTCAACAATTTCCTGTGAACTTTCGAAATGAGGCCTCCCTACTTCGCCGATGAGATCCGCCTTTCCATCAGCCACATACTGAGCGGCAATTCCCATCCCCTCCATCATGATGGATTCCGCACGTTCCAACCCGAATCTTTCAGCGAGATGGATCATAAGGATCGGATAAGGTCCAACCGCCACATGGATATTCAAACCCAATTCACGACCCGCTTCCGCAAATCCGACCGTGATATCATACGCCTTCCTGAAATCATCTCCATCGGAGATAGGTACCTCGGGATAAGGGAGGTTAACCAATGTGAGTCCTGTTCCGCCCTCTGCCTTGAACTCCTTCAATGCCTCGATGTTCCTACCGGAGGGGGAAAGATGCAGATGGTCATCGTATATCGGAAGTACCATGATGCTATCACTTCCGACAACATACTTATCGTTTGGTACGGATAACGTACCATGGATTCGAGTTCGCGCTATCTTCTGAAGTCGTTCAGGAAGTACTATCGTGCGAACACGCTACCCATGCCTGACAGATTCGCACGCAGAGAATATGGTTTCATGATGTTCGATCGTAACTTTATGATCAGACACCTGTCATTCTCCAATCAACAAGAACTGCAAAGGTACATGTCCACTCAGGCACCAAGACACAGTTACTACTCCACCGCATACTATCGTAAACCGGATGCGCCCACCATGGAGGAAAAGGAATGGATGGGGGCAGAACTCATCTTCGATCTCGATGCAGATCACCTTGAAGGTGCGGACAAGATGTCCTTCGAAGACATGCTGGCACAGATTAAAAAAGAGATGATTGGACTTGTTGATTCATTCCTCTTTGGGGATATGGGATTCACCGAAAAGGACGTCAGTATCGTATTCTCAGGAGGTCGTGGATATCACGCCCATGTTAAACTTCCAGAAGTCCTGGGATTCGGTTCCCCCGAAAGGAGGGAAATCGTCGATTTCATCACATCCAGAGGACTGAACATAGATTGGGTGTTCCCTATCGAACATGTCGCGACAGGTTCCGCACATGTCAACGGACGCACAATCGCCAACATCAAACATTACAGGTCCATCCCTTCCGCGGACTCTGGCGGTTGGAAACTCAGAATGAGGAACGGATTGAAAGAGGTGGTCAATGACATCTGCGACATGGATGTGCCAGATATCAAGAAGACATACCCATGTACCAAGACCAACAAATCCTTGGAAAAGATTCAGGCGGACCTTAGGATGTCCAGAGACCTGATCTTCCAGAACAACAGAATGGTGACATTGAAGCACAATACCCAAGAACTGCTCGTCAAGATCATGCAGGAGGACGTCGCCATGAGATTATCGGGAGAAGTCGATGAACCGGTTACCGCAGATATCAAAAGATTGATCCGTCTTCCCGGGTCCATACATGGGAAGAGCGGATTACAGGTCATGCCCCTCACCAGAGACCAGCTTACTGATTTTGATCCTATGACCCAGGCCATCCCAGATGTATTCAAAACCGATACAGTCAAGATCAATATGAAACGGGATTACAGATTGAAGATGAATGGTGAGCAGTTCAATCTATCGGGAGTAACCGAAGTTCCGGAATACGTGGCCCTTTTCCTTCTCGGTAAGAACATCGCAGAAATTGGAGACGGTACGAAAGAGAAAGATCCGTTCTTTTAACTGGCACAATAGATTATCATTCAATTCCGCCGCTTCTCTCCATAAAAAATCTACCATGAATACGAAAAAAAAGACATAGATATGTGCCAGTATCTATCAATTGATTGAATGGTATTCCAACGATACAAAGCAAACCTTTATCTCATAGATACGGTTTGCCACTTTAAGGTAATTAAAATGAAGGCTTTCCGCGTAGTAGGAACATTCAACGATGCCAGGCAGGAGAAGGGCAAGCAGCCTTTCGACATCGAGATCGCAGACGTATCCGCAGATGCAGCAAAGGAGCAGACCCTCTCCACCCTCGGAAGCAGGCACAAGCTCAAGAGATGGGAAATCCAGATTGCAGAGATCACCGAGATCGCTGACGCTGACATCACCAACCCCCTCGTCAAGTACAAAGTCACCGGTGAGTGAAGATGAACGACGATGAGCTCCGTCAGGCAATGGCGACACTCGAGGCGTACAAGAATCAGCTGAACGCTCTCACCCAGCAGTCGCAGCTTCTCCAGATGTCCTTCGAAGAGACCGTCAGGGCGAACGAGACCCTTGGCGCATTTGCGAAGGCAAAGGAAGGGGACGAGATCCTCGTACCCGTCGGAGCTTCGTCTTTCGTGACCGCAAAGGTCACAGCCTCCCCTAAAGCTGTCGTCGGTATCGGTAACAAGATCTCCGTTGAGAAGTCCATCGAAGAAGCAATCGCGTTCATCGGTGGAAACCTCGAAGAGATCAAGGATGCCCTCACCAAACTCAACGAATCTATGCAAGAGATGGATGCGGCGGCAAGAAGTCTCGCAGCAGCCGTCCAGCAGGAATACCAGAGAAGGCAGCAGTGAGGGGACATGTTCGAGAACCTCAAGAGCAAATTGAAAGGTCTGTTCAGGAAAGCCCCTGCCAGTGTGGCAGAGGAACCTGCCGAACAACCGGTGCCTGCAGTCGAACCCGCAAGCACCCCCGCTCTGTCCGAGGTCAAGAACGACGTTCAGGTGACCGTCGAGGAACCCAAAATCCCCGAGGTCAAGAAGGAGGCCCCGAAGGTTGTTGAAGAGCCTAAGGCGCCTGTCGAACCCGCGGTCAACGAGAAGGCCATTCCACCTGCTCCTGCCCCGGTCACCGAACCCCCTAAACAGGAGCTTTCCAGAAAGGAACAGCTCAAACTCGCAAAGGAAGAGAAAAAGAAGGCCAAGGAAGAGAAGAAAGCTGCAACCGCAGATTCATCTTCGCTCACCAAGGATTCGGGTCTCTTCGCTAAAAAGGTCAACGAGAAGGAGATGGATGATTTCCTGTGGGAACTCGAGATCGCCCTCATGGAGGCCGATGTCGCACTCCCGGTTGTCGAGGAGATCAAGGATGGTGTAAGAGCAAACCTCGTCGGTAAGAAATACAGCAGAGGTCATACACTCGAAGAGATCGTCGAACTCTCTCTGAAGGATGCTGTACATTCCGTTCTCAAACTCAATGAATTCGACTTCGACGATTGGTTCTCAAAACAAGAGAAGCCTGTCCCGATAATGTTCGTAGGCATCAACGGTACCGGAAAAACCACGGCAATCGCAAAGATCGCAAACCGCCTCATGAAGGATGGTAAGACGATCGTCCTCGCTGCAGGAGACACATTCAGAGCAGGTGCGATCGAACAGCTCACCATCCATGCGGACAAACTCGGATGTAAGATCGTCAAGCATTCACAGGATGCGGATCCCGCAGCAGTCGCCTTCGATGCTATCGAACATGCCCGCTCCAAGAAGAAGGACTGTATCCTCATCGATACCGCAGGAAGGATGCAGACCAACAGTAACCTCATCGATGAGATGAAGAAGATTGTCAGAGTGGCCAAACCCGCACTCAAGATCTTCGTTGGAGACTCCCTTGCAGGAAACGATGCGGTCGAACAGGCAAAGGCCTTCGATGATGCCATAGGAATAGATGCAATTATCCTGACAAAGATCGATGCAGACTCCAAAGGCGGAGCGGCGCTCTCCATCGCACACACGATTGGAAAACCCATCGCGTTCGTGTGCAACGGTCAAGAGTATGACGACATCATCAAATTCGACAGCGAATGGATGCTGAACCGTCTCTTCGAAGCCTAATCGGATTTTGGCTTCACACACAGCCTGTCGAACAGCGAAGCATACACCTTGGCATCCGTGATGATATTGCTGACGTAAACGTGTTCGTTCGGCTGATGTAATGTGCCGCCGCCACACTGCCACACATAGGCATTGAGTCCTTCCAACCTGAAGAAGTTAGCACACGTACCGCCACCGACACCTACCGCCATTGGCGCTTCTCCGATGACATCCTTAACTGCGGCAGAGAACTCCGCATAGTCTCCGGTGGTAACATCCGATGGGGTTCCTGAGATCGTACATTGCTCTATCACTAATTCGATGATGGCACCTGTCCTATCGGAATGTTCGGTCGCGACGGATCTCATGAACTCGAATATCTCCATAGGGTCGTATCTCGGAAGGATCCTACAATCAAGATAGAACTCCGCATAACCCGGAATCGTATTGATGTTTCCAACCGTAGCCACGGTCTTTGTTGGTTCGAATGTGGACAAGTCCGGTCTGAAGATCGGATCCTTATCCGAATACCTCTCTTCCAATCTGGTCAACAGATCCGTCATGAAGAACGTGCTGACACGGAACGCGTTGATACCTCTGTTAGGAGTGGAACCGTGTGTCTGCTTGCCTTTTATAGTAGCTTTCACCCACAACAGATGTTTTTCTGCTACATCCACCAATGAACCATTAGGCGTTCCCCAATCCGGAACCAAAATGAAGTCCTTGTCGGAGAACAGATTCAGATCTATGAGATGACCTATTCCCATCAGGCTTGTGGTCTCCTCATCGGCGACAAAGGCCAATGCCAAGGATTTTCCATTGAGCTTTCCTGATTCGATGAATTTTGCCCCATAAAAGGATGCCAAAACGGACTGACCGTTATCCTCACTACCAAGCCCGTATATCTTGTCCCCATCAACGCGAGGTTCGAAGGGTGGGGAATCCCATTTGGATAGATCTCCGGGAAGTACGGTGTCGAGATGGGATATAATCCATACAGTCCCTTCTTCCTTCCCGTGTTTTCTGGCAACCACATTCGGTCTGATCACGCCGGAGAATTGACTGTCCTCACGATCGTATCTCTCCACGACATCGAAATGATCCTTGACGATGGATTCTATGAAATCAGCCCTTTCCTTTTCTCCCGCTCCACCATTGAATGGACCTATGGCAGGAATTCTGATCATTGAACACATATCACGTACGATGTCATCCTTGGAATCGTCGATGGTATGAAGGACCTCTTTCAAATCCATGATGGAAAAACGACTTCGAAGGATATACGGTTTTGTGAAGTATGAAAAACACGCGCACCCATGACACGCACGGATGCGCGGATTGTTAAGCCCCCATGAGGGGCGTGTTTGGATCTCACCACTTGCGAACGATCATGGTGACCGCATTTCCTCCGCCGAGACAGAGGGTACCGCATCCGACCTCCTTGTTACGATCCTGCAATGCATGAACGAGGGTGGTCATGACACGTGCACCGGAACATCCGATGGGGTGTCCGAGAGCGATCGCTCCACCGTTGACATTGAAGATCTCATCAGGTACATTGAGGTCCTTCTTGACCGCACAGGATGCCGTGGCGAATGCCTCGTTATGCTCGAAGAGATCGATGTCATCGATGGTCATACCTGCCTTCTTGAGAACATGTCTGGTGGCAGGGATGGGAGCTTCCATGATGTATTCAGGCTGGACTCCACGCTCACCATATGCAACGATGGATGCAAGAGGTTTGAGCCCATGTTCCTTAGCGAATGAAGCGGAACAGACGACGAGTGCGGATGCACCGTCACTGAGCTGAGAGGAGTTCGCCGCAGTCACAACACCATCCTTCTTGAAGACGGGTTTCAATTTGGCAAGGGCTTCGAGTGTGGAGTCCTCCCTCACACCCTCATCGGTATCGAAAACGATGTCACCCTTCTTGGAAGGAATTGTGAACGGAACAATCTCCTTCTTGAACTTTCCATCCTTGATGGCCTTGGCCGCCTTTATATGGGATTCCACGGATAACTGATCAGCTTCCTCCCTGGAGATTCCGAATCTTTCTGCAACGATCTCTCCGGTGAAACCCATGTGCTGATCGTTGAAGATGTCCCAAAGTCCGTCATGGACCATGGAGTCAACGACCTTCTGATCGTTCATCCTATATCCGAACCTTGCACCGGGCATGAGGTACGGTGCATTGGACATGCTCTCCATTCCACCGGTCATGATACAATCATACTCGCCTGCTTTGATAGCATCGGCAGCGAGCATCATCGCCTTCATTCCAGATCCGCAGACAGCATTGACAGTGAATGATCCGATCTCCACAGGAAGTCCTGCTCCTATGGCAGCCTGCCTTGCAGGATTCTGTCCGAGACCTGCGGAAATGACATTTCCCATGATACATTCGTCGATATCACCGGCTTCGAGTCCGGATCTGACAAGAGCCTCTTTGACGACATGTGCTCCGAGATCTGTGGCTTTGATTCCAGCCAATGTTTTCCCATACTTTCCAATGGCAGTCCTAGTTGCGCTTACAATTACGACTTCTTCCATATGTGCACCTTCCGATTAAACGCAAAACGATGAGTGGAATATATAATATTGCCGTTTTTTAATTACGACAAATGACGAACTCAACAGGTTGCTCGAGACCCATGCGTTTCAAAGGTTTGGACAGGTGCCTCCTGGCAGCGGTCGGAGGTTCGTACCAACCCGGAACGATCCATCTCATCCGCTCCGTTGTGATGTTGGAATCGGATCTGGTATGACATTTCCTGCACCTATAACCCTGCCCCTTGCCGACCGATTCCATCCTCTTACCACACACCTGGCACATAGGATTGGACACCTTTATGAGATCAGGAACCAAAGAGATGACGTGGAGCTTCTCCACATTCAATGTTGCTGGGTCTTCACGATATTCGCCCATAACCTCTATCGTATCGCCTGGAATCAACCTATCAAAGACCATCCTGAACTCCTTGGACGGTTCGTAAGCACCGCATGTGATCACACCATATTCAGTATCCATATCCATGAACACATGTCCTCCACGGATGTGTCTGGCACATTCTCTGACAACACCCTTTACCAGATATGATGCATTGGGTCTGAGAGATTCGTATTCCCTGATTATATGATCATCAGTACCTTGATTGGTGAGGAATATGACCCAGCGATAGATCTCTTCAGATTCAATGGATTCGGATGCGGGAATCAGATCGTCCATCGAATCACCTCTGAGGCCATATAGTACGGGACATGGTGTGGCCGGTACCATCGCAACCTTGTTCGTTCTATCCTCCCAACTGTTGAATGTGGAAGGGTATTGATGATCCATCATCATTATGCTCTTTGAATCGACATGACGCGGAGTGCCCCATTTGTCGGGAATACGGTACGTCAGAAGCTCATAGGTAAAATCCCTAGGAATCCAAGCAAGACCGCATGTAGAGCCTATCAGACCCCTTCCATTACCGATTGTGAAGGTCTCTGCACCTATCCTATCCAATTCATCAACAACATCGGAAACGGACATGATGGTGAATAGTCCATGCTCATAATATTCAGGAGAAGGCCTTACATCGGAAATGATGAGGCCAGGATCAGCATCCGATTCATGGAACTTCTCGATAAGAGGTTTTATCCTATCAACGATGTCCTTCTTTTCATAAGATATGTCGACACCATTCTCGAAACAGAAGATGTCCTTTCCATCAATGATTCCGATTCTGGTTTTCTTTCCAACACCCTTTCCGAATTTGAGGATCAAGGATCCGTTCCCTCTGGTCTTCCAAGGAACTGCAGGATTCAATCTTACTAATTTAGGATTTCCAATGAGGTCAAAATCTGTGTACAATTCGCGTATGATTTCGGTTGCAAGAAAGGTAGTACAGTTACCTCTCATCGAATCGGTATCATCGACTGCAATGTACATGGAATCTTGATGTGTAAATCGCTATAAACGATTTATGAGGGAAGACCTACCCCTCCATTTCCGATGGAACTCAAGATCAGATGATCTTCGTTTGAAGAGGAGGTGTATAATCCTCGAGATATGCGAACGTAGGATCCTCCTTCTTGAATTTCTCGATATTCGTTCTATCGATGGAGAGCTGAATGACTCTGGATCTACCTGCACGACCAAACGAACGGATACTGGCAGTGATGATTCCGATGGAATCCAATTCACTGATGAGATCTCCGATTCTTCTTTGTGAAAGTGTTGAAGTTCCTACAACCGATGAGATATTCTGATACGTCTTGTAAACATCACCGGTCGTCATATTCCCATTACCATTCTCGGTATTCTTGATGATACTGATCAGAACAAGTTTCGACTGAGGGGCCAATGTCTTGATCGCCTCGGACATGATGTCGAATTCGATACTGTTCTTTGCAGACTTGACATGAGCTTCGGTGACTATTGCATCACCATTCCTTTCAGCGATATCCGCCGCGGTCTTCAAAAGATCGATAGCGATTCTCGCATCTCCATCCTCTTTCGCAGCAATACTAGCACAATAAATGATGACGGATTCATCGATCACATTTGGATCGAAGGCTTCCTGAACCCTTGCTTGAAGGATATCCTCTAATTCCTCTTTTTTATAAGGGGGAAAAACAATGCTTTCTCCACCCAATCTACTTCTTGCTTTCGGTTCGAGGAATTCCATGAATTTCATATTATTGGAAATTCCGATGATTGAAACTCTCGATTCATAAAGATTCTCATTGATCTTAGCGATGTAGTAGAAGATATCGTCACCTTTCTTATCGATCAATTTATCGATCTCATCAAGAACTATGATGAAGACCTTGTTCATAGTATTGATATAATTGACCAATTCGGAATAGACTTTCTCAAAACTCCAACCAGTGAAAGGAATTCTCTTACTGTCTTCAAGAATGATTTGATTGCCTATATTGTAAAGAACACTGTAAGGCGTATCGACGATCTCACAATTCACATAGATGTATTGGCAGGTACTTTCATTTTCATCTGCCTTCTTCAATTCCTTTCCGATGTAATTGAGAACAGCAGTCTTTCCGGTTCCGGTCTTCCCATAAACCATGATATTGGATGGTTTTTCTCCATTCAATGCAATCGAGATAATCGATGCAAGTTTATTGATCTGCTCCGATCTATGTGGAAGTACATTTGGAACATAGGTTGTTTGAAGTACCTTCTTGTTCTTCGTGATAACTTTCCTTTTTTCAATGAATTGATTGAAGATCGAATCTGCCATAATACATCACTACCCCAATGGAAATTGAGGTATTTCCCCTGAAATCGTTTTTGATATATATTGATTGGTTGAGTTGGATGATTCGTTTTTGCAATCATCGACATAGGTTTTATTTAGTCAACCTTCATTTCGGAAATTATGAAGCACCCTGGATGGGCAACTGTCGCACTCAGTATCGCATTGATTGGAGCAATGGCATTGTTCCTTTTCTTGATCGGTGAGTGAATTCAGAAAAGTGAAAACTATCATACAATTTCGGTATGTGTAATGGAATAGCTTATGCTATTTTTTATTTTCATTCTATTTTATAAAATAATTTTTTTATCTGAGACAGTGTGATATTGTTGATAAAATCGAAAAATGAATTTCGAAGAAAATCTCATGATTTGGATATATTATCATGTATTTTATCGAAGTCATAATTTTCTATTTGTGATTTTATCGTATCTTCGACACCCCCTGTAATTCTTGATTGATTTTTCGATCCGATGGGAGATTTTTCATCGTTTTTTGCAGAAAATGAAGGGTAGCGATAGCTATCGCTGTCCGACGTCAATATGTCATGTTGGTACTATTATAAATAGTTGGTTTTCTATGACTAACATAGTTAGTCATAGAAAACCAAAAATTCTATGCGAAAGGACCGTAGTTCTTGGTCATCCGACGTCGAAGAAATAGAATGGCAAGGATGGATGACTGAAGTTGAGGGAGAATCCCAGTCCGGATAACGGGAAGAGGTTCCAATTCGGAACGAGTAGATGCGTAGAGGAATCTCTCCGTGCCGGCCCCGCTTTAGGGATGGCTTTGATGAGGAGGATGGGTATCCCCGATTTCGTCGATGACAACTGTTCTTGGGACAGGGATCAACGGATAGTCTCTCCGGGGAATGTGTTGAAGGCGATATGCGGCACCATGTTCACCGAGAATCCAAAACAGGCATTGAACGGGATAAGAGGATTCTACAACCATGCTCCCGTGGACATACTGTTCGGTGATAGGGCGGATCATTCATCATTGAACGACAAGGCGTTAGCCAATGGTATGAGAACGATGTTCGATTCCGATCTGGAGATCCTGATGTACTC
>SUSY01000016.1 GCA_015063185.1 Thermoplasmata archaeon | reverse complement strand
CCGAGATGTTCAGTCTGACGCTTACTAAAGTTCTTTTGACGTCGCTGGGGTGTGGTCTAGCAGTCAAACAGGTTGCATATGGTGGTGTGTTTCTCATCCGCACACCCTCTTTTGATTTCATTTTTCTGTTCTTTTAGTTTACTTTATATTTCATTCTTTCAACCTTAGTGATATTGGGGATATTTTTGAAAATAAGATCCTAAATTTTTCACCGTGTGCAAACATCAGAATATAGGTGACACAGAAGAATGTGTGATATTGCTCGGGTGCAAAGTTTTAGATCTAAATAGAAATGAATTGGGGTATACCCCAATTAATCAGTTTTTGAAGCTGTGTATTGGAGCAGGGATCCTTCCGCCACGATTGATGAATTCGTCACACGCGTATTTGTTCACTGGCATTATGGGTGCAGAACCCAATAATCCTCCAAATTCCGCATGTTCTCCAACACCTTTTCCGATTACCGGAATGAGTCTGACAGCCGTGGTCTTGTTGTTGATCATTCCGATCGCCATCTCGTCTGCGATAATTCCCGATATGGTGGCTGCTGTGGTATCTCCGGGTATTGCAATCATATCCAATCCAACGGAACAAACGCAGGTCATGGCCTCGAGTTTTTCAAGGGTGAGCGCACCAATCTCTGCCGCGTCTGCCATGCTCTGATCTTCGCTAACTGGGATGAATGCGCCGCTCAATCCTCCAACGTAGGATGATGCCATGACTCCGCCCTTCTTGACCTGGTCATTAAGGATGGCCAATGCTGCGGTAGTGCCCGGTGCTCCTACACGTTCCAATCCCATTCCTTGGAGGATATCGGCGATACTGTCACCGATGGCCGGGGTTGGTGCGAGTGAGAGGTCCAGTATTCCAAATGGAATGCCCAATCTTTCAGATGCATCCTTTCCTACCAGTTGTCCAATCCTGGTGACCTTGAACGCAGTCTTTTTGATGGTTTCACAAAGAACTTCAAAGTTCTCTCCACGTACCTTTTCTACCGCAGTTTTGACCACTCCTGGTCCGCTGACGCCAACATTCAAAACAGCGTCTCCTTCGGTGACGCCGTGGAACGCACCTGCCATGAATGGGTTATCATCGGCAGGATTGCAGAAAACCACTAATTTGGCACATCCAAGGGAATCGTTGTCCTTGGTGTATTCTGCTGTTCTCTTGATGACGTCTCCCATCATCTGTACGGCATCCATGTTGATTCCGGCACGGGACGATCCTACGCTGATCGAACTGCATACGAAATCCGTTTCCTTCAATGCCTGAGGGATGGACTCTATGAGGAGCTTGTCCGCATTGGTCATACCCTTCATGACCAAGGCCGAGTACCCTCCGATAAAGTTGATACCGATAGCCTTGGCGGCACGATCAAGTGTCTTTGCGATGGATACAAAGTCCTCAGGGGTCTTACATGCGGATGATCCAACCATTGCGATGGGCGTGACGGACACTCTTTTGTTGACAATCGGTATTCCATATTCCATCCCTATCTCGTCACCGACCTTTACAAGGTCCTTGGCGAGCCCCGTGATCTTATCATATATGTTCTTGTTAAGTTGATCAAGGTCGTCGGTCATGCAACCCATGAGGTTGATTCCCATGGTGATCGTTCTGACATCCAGATTCTCATGCTCAATCATCTTGTTGGTTTCGAGCACCTCATTCAATGTGATCATAGCCATGTTATCAGATCCTGTGCATCATATCGAAGATTTCCTCATGTTGTGCCTTGATTGAGCATCCTATCTCCTCTCCTACGGTGTTCAATCCGTTGATGAGGTCTTTGAAATTCCCTTCGAACTTCTCGATGTCCACCACCATCATCATATCGATACGGTCATCGGTGGATGTCTGGGAGATGTCAAGGATATTTATGTGGTTCTCAGCAAAGAATGTACAGATCTTCGCTATGATTCCTACCCTGTCCTTACCGGACAGTGTAACGATGATCCTGTTCATAATCAGGCCTCCGCGATGGATTCCAGTTCGTTCTGTCTTACGATGTTGACGATGCATCTGACATCCTTGGAAAGTTTGTACATATCTTCCTTCAGTGTGTCGAACCCCTTTTTCCCGGTTTCGATATCAACAATCATGATCATGTTGATCACACCCCTTACCGTGGTCTGTGCTATGTCTATGATGTTGATTCCGTTCTCAGCAAAATAGGTGCACATCTTTGCAATGATACCTACAGTATCCATCCCTACAAGGGTGACTACGACCTTCTCCATTTATTGTTCTCTCCAATTCTTTTTGAGTATGTGATATTCCATTGAATCCGCCAATGCTATGAGCGATGCTTCGATGATGTCCGTGGAAACTCCAACGGTGGTCCATTGTTCCTTTCCGTCAGTCGATCTGATCATCACCCTTACGGGTGCTGCGGTCGCTGCTTTCTCATCCAATACGCGGACTTTATAGTCGATCAGTCTTACGTTGTTGACTTCTGGGAAGAATTTGGTAAGGGCCTTCATCAGGGCTTTGTTCAACGCATCGACGGGACCGTTACCATCGGATGCTGTATGTTCGATTTCTCCTGACGGATTGGATACTTTGATTATTGATTCGTATTTGATCACTCCTCCGCCGATCTCATCGATGTATACGCGGAAAGACGGGATTCTGAACGGTGGCGTGATGTTGTCACATTCCCTTCTGATAAGGAGTTCCAGACTGGCATCCGCGCCCTCGAACTGGTATCCCCTGGACTCCATATCCTTGATATGTTTTAGAACCGAATCTATGTGTTTATCATCAGAATTCATTCCAAGGTCCATCAGTTTCTTGGATATCCCCGCCTTACCTGTCTGCTCGGATACAAGATAGTTCCTGCGGTTCCCTATTGCTTCTGGTGCGACATGTTCGTACGTCTGAGGGTTTTTTAAAAGGGCATCTATGTGCATCCCTGCTTTATGGGTGAATGCCTTGGATCCTACATACGGCATGGATGAGTTGTGTGCGATGTTGGATATCTCAGAAATCGCACGGCTAACGAATGTGAGTTTGCTCAGGTCCACATTGGTATCGTATCCCATCTTCAGCATAAGGTCTGGGACCACTGAACAGAGGTTGGCGTTTCCGCATCTTTCACCGATACCATTGATGGTCCCCTGTACCATGCGTGCACCGCTATCCACTGCTGCCAGAGTACATGCTACGGCTAGATCGGAGTCATTGTGACAATGGATTCCTATATTGCAGCCAACGATATCCTTTGTTTCCGCAACGATCCTTCCAATGGTCGTAGGGAGATTTCCTCCATTGGTATCGCAGAGTGTGATCCATTCCGCTCCTGCATCATGTGCGGCCCTTACGACGGACAATGCGAATTCCTTATCATCAATAAATCCGTCGAAGTAGTGTTCAGCATCGAAAATGACCTTCTTTCCTTTGGATACGAGATAACGTACACTATCCCTGATCAATGCGAGGTTATCTTCGGGGGTTATCCTGAGGACATTGTCCAAGTGGAATCTCCAACTCTTTCCGAAAATACATATCCATTCTGTATCACTGTCAGCAAGGCGATTCAATCCGATGTCATCCGATGCATGGGTTCCGGGCCTGCATGTGCTTCCGAACGCGACGAGTTTGGCATGTTCTGTTTTTGGTGGATCGGAGAACAGCCCCTCATCCGTGGGGTTGGACTGAGGCATACCTCCCTCGATGAAATCCACCTTCAGATCATCCAGTCTGGACACAATGTCCTTCTTGTCCTCAAGCGAGAACGTCATACCCTCCATTTGAGAACCATCGCGGAGGGTAGTGTCGAAGACAAGGATCTTGCCGGTCAAGCGAATCCCTCTCAGTTCTTCTGGGCCAACATGATGGCGACGAGGTCGCTCAGGATCGCGGAGGCGGTTTCCTTACGTCCTGCACCGCGTCCGGAGACGGTGATCGGTCCGGCGAGATCAGTGTTGATTAATGCTGTGTTCAGGGAACCGGATATGCTGAGTGGGTGACCCTTTGGGATGAGTCTTGGGGAGACCTCCAGTTTTCCTTTTGAGACCTCTCCGATGAGTCTGATGACCATACCATTCTCCCTTGCGAGAGCGATGGCTTCACTGGTGATGGCGGTGATTCCTGTGACGTTGACATCCTTGAACTTGGCATCCATTCCGAATACCGAGTTGGCGAGGATGACGACCTTGGATGCACTGTCATAGCCTTCGATGTCGTTGGTAGGATCCGTTTCGGCATATCCGAGCTGCTGTGCCTCTTTGAGCGCCTGGTCGAACGGAAGTCCTCCATCCATCCTACTGAGTATGAAGTTACAGGTTCCGTTGAAGATTCCTTGGATGGATTTGATTTTCTGACCTGCAAGTGCATCGTTGCACAGATTGATTATGGGCATCGCGCCGCCGACCGACCCTTCGAACCTGATCATGCAACCGTTCTTTTTGGCGAGGTCCATGAGTTCCCTAAACTCCAATGCGAGAGGGCCTTTGTTGACCGTTATGACGTTCTTGCCGTTCTCCAGCGCCCATCTTATGTTTTTGAGTCCTTCGCCTCCGGTTTCCACGTCCGTAGGGCTGGCTTCGATCAGTGTGTCAAATTCCACCATCTTCATGATATCGACGGTACTCTTACCGTCCTTCATGTCCGGGCCGACCTTTCCACTCATGTTCTTGGATCCTAGTACGCTGAAACTACAGACACCATCCGCCTTCACTGCGTATGATTTCGAATCGGTGACTCCCACTATTTGCACCTGGTCTCCGGTGATTCTCTGGATGTCCATGGATTTGACCAATATTGTTTCCATGGTACCCTGACCTACGGTGCCGAATCCAGAAATGAACACTTTCATTACTCGACCCCCCTAATGTATGTGTAACCCTTATCTTTGCATCCCTCGGACATGAATCTGTCCAGTGTCTCCAGTTCCTCTTCTGTTTTGACATTGACCGAGATCATGCAGGTGTTGCGTCCGGAGGAGTTGGACGATATTCTGATGTTCTTCGATTGGATATCCACCTTCTCTGCTGCAGCAGTCATGATCTCCTCAACGGTGACTGCGGTGAGATCTCCAATGATCATGAAAGTGATGTTACGAAGGTCCACAGCCGAACCGATTCTTACGACGATGACATCCTTCTCCTTCCAGATGTCCTTGAGCTTGTCTATGCTATCGGGGTCTATGTCGAATGTCAGGTTGACTGCAATCCTCCCGCTGATCATCTGTTCACGGCTGTGCACTACGCCTATGATGTTTGCGTTGACGGTCGACATCGGTTCCAGTGCAGCTACGAGTTGCCCGGGAACGTCCCTGACATATATGTCGGCATTCACTAACATGTGGGTTCACACTCATGCCTTTATTACGCGCGAACTAAATAAAGTAGTGCATCGAATCGATATCACAGTCCGGTATCCATGTTGATGGCCACATCCAGTTCATCCTCAATCGAACCGTATGGGTCAATCCAGAATATGAATGCCAACCATGCGGTCAGAGGTACCTTGTCTTCGTATGGGGGCCTATAATAATCCCTCACATCGGGAAGGAGCATATAGATCAGGATTGCGGTCATACACAGCAACAATGCCCATGACGGGAACGCAACCAGATCGAAAGGTAACCAATCGAATAGATGCGTGTTGGCCAATATCATCAATATCACATATGACCCAGACGATCTCATCATGGCTGCCCACGAGCCTCTGAGTCCGGATTTGAGTTGGAATATCGTGATGACATATCCGATGTATTGGTAGAACAGGAACAACAGAAGTCCGCCGGAGAATACCCTCTTGAAGATGGACATATCGTCCTGTATCGCATCCAGACTGGAGAGTAATCTCATCAGGTACAACGATGCGAAGACCAGTGCCACCAATCCGACGAATGAGAGTCCCAGTGGGGAAGGCCTGATGTCGATCTCCCTAGAGGATGCGGAGATGCTTCTTTTGAAGTGGTTGGCTCTTTTGATCAACGGAATGGGTGTCGTGACGGGACCAGGTACTTCAACAGGTGTAGGTTCGATTACTTCTTCGATAGAGGTCATGTCCACAGTCCCTACGTCGATATCGGAACCATCGGATGGTGCGATCTGTTCGAGGGAATGGTCATAAACCACGTCTGTTTGAACGGTTCCTTTGGACCCAGAACGATCGCGTATCTTCTTCAGTGCTTTTTCAGCGGACCATAGTACTCTATCCTTCGCACCCATCTGCTCAAAAATGGTAATTATATATCTAATTATTATACTTGACATCCGATGGAAAGTAAGGATCACATCGTGAAAATCGTCCGGGATGTCGACCGGCGTAACAGTACGGATATCAGGATATATCCTGGAATGGTCCTTATCGTGTTGCTTGTCTTCATCTGTGTTTCAGTGTATCAGATGGTCCAACTTTCTATAGACGGTGCAGATTCACGTCTTCAGTCCGCAGGCGTATTCCTGACCGGGATCGGTGTGGTAATATCCATCATGTATCTTCTCGTTTCTCGTAGGTACAATCATGAGGATAGGGATCTGGCACTCATGAAAGACCTTCTGGATTACACCAGAGATCTCTTCGATCATTATGGAATCAGGGAGTATCATTATACGAATTCTATGAGGTCCTGTATAAAGGCCGAATCGGGTCTTCGTACGTTCCGTTTGAGGTTCATAGTATCTGTGGCACCCGCTGCCATAGGGTTGATCATCCTGCTGTTCAATTCCACTAGTGAAACGGCATTCATAGTCACGTGTTGTTTGTTTGCCGTCTCATTGGTCATCAATATCGTGCTGCTTCTTCAATGCATCACATACCCACGTGCTCATGAGAAGGAATTTGTCACCTTCTCGGATGCATACGTGGATGCGATGGCAAGATGCGGAGTCAGGATCAGAGGATATGAGCCAGTCATCGGATACAGGCCTTTTTGGGTGTTTTTTGTGCTATCCGTTGTGACCTTAGGTACATTCTTCGCATACTGGGTCTATCGTTCCATGGTGGATATGAACAGGCACATCGAGGAACAATGGGTTTTCGAGAACGCGGTGATCGAAGCATTGAAGGAGTTTTGATTTCATGGCAATTATAACGTATTTTGTCGAGGAGTATCTCCCAAAATTGATGGAGATTTCCATGGCCGAATTGGGTTCTGATTATCTTGAGGATGAGGATTTTCTCATGACTCTCACTTCCAAGGACGATTTCTGTCTTGTCGCCATCGAGGAGTCCGGTCCTGTCGGATTCGCGATCTGCAATGTGTTCGGTAAGGATAAGGTGGATCCCATTCTGCATATGCCAGATGGTCCCGAGAGGGATGAGATCATGGGGTATGACAGGATCGGGTATCTGGCATCCGTGGCCGTCCTTGACTCTGCAAAGAGGAAAGGTATCGGTAAGAAATTGGTGGAGGCTGCCGAGAGGGAATTCGATAGGCGTCATGTGGACGTATCATGTGCCATGGCATGGAAGTCTGTCGATGGAACGGTTAACATATCCAAGGTGGTGGAGCTCTACGGTATGGTGGAGGTGGCCGAATTCCAGGGATATTGGAATGACCCACGTGCGTTCCCCAACGGACATGATTGTCCAGTATGTGGCAATCCTTGCAGTTGTTCTGCAGTATACTATCTAAAAAGGCATTAGAATTGCATCAAATCATATGATGGTACTGTGGCGTTCCGTCAATAGATTTATTAGTACTTAGATAGGTATAGATTCTGGAGAGAATTATGCTGGTTTCGACTAAAGGAAGGTACGCTCTGCGTATGATGCTTCAACTTGCAGAGTCCAACGATGGACCTGTGAGGATTAGGGATGTTGCTGATGCGCAGGGTATTTCTGCCAAGTATCTTGAGCAGATTATGATTGTGCTTAAAGGCGCAGGATTCGTTGAATCCATTCGCGGACCTAAGGGAGGGTATTGCCTTGCAGAGCCTGCAGATCAGATTACGGTCGGCTCCATTATCCGTGCTATGGAGGGGGAGCTGAGCATCAGTTGTGTCAGGACCGGTGGAAACTCCTGTCCTCACTCCAAGGGGTGTAAGACACTCAAACTTTGGACAATGGTCGATGATGCGGTTTGCGGTATTATAGACAATATCTCCTTGAAGGATATGGCCGATTGGGATGGGACTACAAGACTCCTATTGACAGACTCTCTCTGATATAGATGGTCGAACCAGAGTTGATCAGGCTCATTTCAGAGCACCCCTGTTATGATGAGTCGGCCCACAGGAAGTTTGCAAGGATGCATCTTCCTGTGGCACCGAGATGTAACATTCAGTGTAACTATTGTAACAGAAAGTATGATTGTAGCAACGAGTCTAGACCGGGTGTGACCAGTGAGGTTCTGACTCCGATTGAAGCGTCCGATAAGGTCGGTGCAGTTCTAGAGAGGATTCCTGAGTTGAAGGTCATAGGCATTGCGGGTCCCGGAGACCCTTTGGCCAATGAGGCTACCTATGAGACCATAGAGTTGATTTCCAAGAACTATCCAGACCTCACCCTGTGTGTATCCACGAACGGTCTGGCACTTCCGGGTAATGCAAAGAGGTTGTACGATCTCGGTGTTAGGTTCCTGACAATTACGATGAATGCTCTGGATCCTGAAATCGGTGCCAGGATCTATGGAAGTGTGATTCAGGACAACAAGGTCCTAAAAGGTGTGGATGCTGCCCGGATCCTGATCTCTAAACAATTGAAGGGCCTGGAGGAATGTGTCGATCTGGGGATGGTCGTGAAGATCAACGTCGTTATGGTCCCCGGAGTCAATGTGGACCATATACCTACATTGGTACGTAAGGTGAAGGAGATGGGTGCATACACCGTGAACATCTTGCCTTTGATTCCTGTAGAGGGTACCCCGTTCGAAGATTATGATGCTCCTACTCCAGAGATGAGGAAGTCCCTGATGGATTCATGCGGTGAGCTCGGTATCAAAGTGATGAGGCATTGTAAACAATGTCGGGCAGATGCCATTGGATTATTGGGAAACGATCGTTCATCGGAGTTTGCATGTGGTTCCTGCAGATCTGCGGAGGTACGGCCGATACTGCTTGGGGACATGAGGGATGCGGTGGCTATCGCGACGGATGATGGTGCCAATGTCAACCGTGGGTTCGGGAATACCTCATCATTCAGTATCTTTTCTTTGTCCGATGGGCATATGATCGATAAAGTGGATGTAGACACCAACCGTAGTGTCGTTGGTACAGGTCATAAGGAGCACATAAATTCCATAATCACCTCATTGAGATCGCCTAAATATGTGGCGGTATCTGAGATAGGTTCCTATCCGTTCAAACTCCTGGATGGATTGGGTATAAAGGTTATCGTTACGGACGCTACTATCGATAAGGTCATAGAGGGCATTAGGTCCGGAAGATTTTGATCCGGCCCATTTATGCTATCCGCACGGGGCTGGCGGACCATTTCATGAAGACAGAACATTCTCGTCAGACTGAATTCGGTTCGTCAAGGTCCATTACTTTTGCGATTTGTGCAGAGCCCGCTCTGACCGAATTTAGATGTGAAGAAGCGCCGAGAGGGAGATTTGAACTCCCGAGGTGGAGTCACCACGAACTTTCCAGGCTCGCGCCTTACCGGGCTGGGCCATCTCGGCTTCAAAGCCCCCTATCTGGTGATTGTTTAAAAGTCTATCGCCTGATGGATTTCCAATTTGGGTCTAAAATCTTGAATCTTTGATGACAGGACGCATTTTTCTTGCATTTTCGATGACATTTTTGTCCAATTCGAAGGTCATTATGTCTTCGCCATCGATGGTTCCGAGTTCGTTTCCGCCGGGGTCAAGGAGCCTGCTTCCGCCAAAGAATTCCAGTTCACCCATGGTTCCGATGTTGTTCACATATGCTACATATGTGGTGTTCTCCACAGCCCTTGCAGGGAGTACACGTTCGAATGCGGTACGGGATGTGACCGGTGAAGCGGATATACAGATGATGACATCGGCCCCGTCATACATGGTACAATGTTTCATAAGTTCGGGGAAGAAGAGGTCATAGCATATGCACAGGCCGAATGTGAATCCTTTGTATGTGAAAGAGATCGGTTCCGATCCCGGTATGAATCTGCTTTTCTCTGTGAATGGCCCGAATTCAGGAAGATGTATCTTCCTGTATGTTTCCATAGTTCCGGAAGTGAACATATAGGCACAATTGTATATCCCTTCATTGGATATCTCGGGGGCACCGACGAGAATCGACACATCCTTCTTTCTAGAGGTATCCTGAATGGATGCTAGCGCTTCGTTCAATTGATCCCTTATATGTTCCTCGTCAAAAGTGTAACCTGTGAGGAACAGCTCCGGATAGATCAGAAGGTCTGCATCCAAATGGTCGACATCGTCCATAATCGTATGAAGATTACCATGTATGTCATTGGGGATGGATTTCCTCTGACACAGTGCCAACCGCATGTTCATTGAAATGTGTCAGCCACTAGATAACACTGTCAGTCTTATATGTCAGTAGAGTTATAGAGTTTACATGATTCCAGACAGACTTCCGCGTATCACCGAGGATGATGCCGAAGAGCTCAGACATTTCATCAGAGACTATGTGGCACTGAGTGGTTGCGATGGAGTCGTCATCGGCCAGAGCGGAGGTATAGATTCCGCAGTGGTCACTAAACTCGCTGTGGATGCACTGGGTGCAGACCATGTGCATACGATATTCATGCCCAGTGAGGTCACCCCTGAGTGTGATTACGTCTCCACTGAATCCATGGCCAAGCTTTGGGGTACCGGATATGAGGTTTTGAGCATTTCCGAACCCGTACGTTCGATGGAAGCACTTCTGGGGGGCGATCTTTCTAGATTGGACAGAGGAAACATCGCTGCTAGATGTAGGATGACCATTCTATATTCACGTGCAAAGGTGATGAATCGCATAGTGCTGGGTACTACCAATCAGAGTGAGCTCATGATGGGCTACTTCACAAAGTTCGGCGATGGTGCATGTGACGCTTTGCCTCTGGTGAATATCTATAAGACAAATGTGAGGCAACTTGCCAAGATTATTGGTGTTCCAGACGATATCATCGCAAAGCCACCTACGGCAGGATTGTGGGAGGGTCAGACCGATGAGGAGGAGATGGGGATTACATACCTTTTGCTGGATCACATCCTGTATGGTTTTGAACAGGATCGTACCGACAGAGAGATAGCACTCGCGGTCGGACTTCCTGTTGAGAATGTTCAAGGGTTAAGGAAGCGTGTGGAATCAATGAAACATAAACGTTCTCTTGCGTTCAGACCCGGAAGGTATCTTTAATCATGGAAGGATATAAATATCAGATATGAATACTACCACTTAAGCTCCTGTAGTGTAGCGGCCAATCATGAAGCCCTCTCGAGGCTTCGACGCGGATTCGAATTCCGCCGGGAGCACCATTCTTTATTATAATCAAAAATTGACCAGTGAGCTCTCTTTTGCTCATATTGTCATTCCGGTTTAGAAAGCTACCGCTGATGTATCTTTCCCGAATGTAGTTTTCCGTCGATTCGAGTCACTGCAGGACGATCATCTTATTCTTCGGTCATCCGATATCGGAAACCCTTTCTGCGCCGACTGAACAGGGCCCTACTCTGCAATCTTCTCTCTCGTCCGATACGTCCCCGTATGGCACCATATGGTTCCTGCACGCTTTCGGACCCCGTCTCCTGCATTCACCTCTCATCATGGTCACGATGATCAGTCGATCAATTTCTCCTCCGACACATCCTTCAGGCCGAAATCCTCCCTCTCGGATTCCTCGTCCTCGTGTGACAATAACAAAGTCTCAGGATCGGAGACGTACGGTCTGCGGTTCTTCAGTACGGAATAGACGACCGTCAACAGTTTCCTTCCCACGGCCACCATCGCCTCCCTCTTCGGTTTCCCTCTTTCGACCAGTCTCCGGTACATCCTGGTGACGACGGAATCCTTCTGATGCTTCACATGGCCCAGAACACAGAACATCAGCAGATATCTGGCAAGATCGTCCCCCCTGTGTGTGGTCGAACAGTTGGGATTGGAATCGGAGGATGACCTTATCTTCGGCACCACACCGAATGATGATGTGAACTTCTTGGAATCCGGGAATCTGTCGATATCTATGATCAACGATGTGAAATACGCCGATGACAGGACGCCGAAGCCCGGTATCGAATTTATCAGCTGATACATCTCCAGATCATGGAACATGTTCAGTACCACTCTCTCGAAGAAATCCACCCTCTTCCTGCAGTCCTGAGCGAACCTTATCTGCATCATCAGATACGGATCGTCGATCTGCGACAGTTCCTTCAACGCCCTGTCACAGGTTATATCGGAATACTCACGCTTGAGAGTGATACCTCTCAGCAGAAGGAACGCCCTTATCCTTCTCTTGGTATCGGCGAGATAGTCCTTCTCATGGGAAAGGCCCCTGCACACCTCTCTCCTGGTCATCCATTCGGGAGTGGGCATGTAGCACACCGAGAACTCATCCTCTCCGTTCAGACGCCTGCGCATATATGCCGCCAATTCTCTGCAGTCGTGCTTATCGGTCTTCTTGACGGATTTGGTTATCCTGTACAGGTCCTGTGCCTGTGCAACAGTCACAAGGATCCCGAGATTCGTCAACATCCAATACACATCGTGTGTCTTTGTAGAATTCTCCACCAGGACGTGACATTCATGTTTCGAAACATAGTCTGCCATCTTCTTGAACCATTTCGGTGTTGACGGGAATTCGCAGAATTCCCTGTTGAAATCGTTCAAGAATTTCTGATGTCTCGAAGGGACATCATAACCATCCGCATACACGGCATACATCGTGGTCATCTTCGAATGAAGATCCATACCTACAGCCATTCTCATTGTGTCACTTCCTATGGCCACAGGAAAACGGCACTGGCCGGATGATATCGATTAAATACCATCCGAATGATAGGTATCACGACCGGTGTCGTTTTCGTATGTAGCAATTTGAAAGGGCACTGGTCACTATTTTTGATTTAGGCGGACTTCTCTACTTCTGATTCACGTGGGTTGTATTCGTTTTGACAAGCCCTCTCTTTTACAGAGGAGTTATACGCGCGAAGATAGGGCCACAATCCTATATGGGTGTCCGATGAAGGGATCAAAAATTGTGGGTGAGGTTTCCCTCACTCCACGTTCCTTCTAAGAGCCAGTACTGCGGAACCTACAGAACCGCCAAGACTCATATGTGCGGAGAATGGGAGTCTGTGAACCTTTATGCCCCTTTTCTCAAGTTCGGATGCGACACGTTCGTTATTGTCATTCTCTGACTTACCTATGATGTATTCATCCTCACAGATGGCCAATCCATCAGCAGCGAAAGCCTTGGCCTCATCCAGCGTGATCTCGATAAGGTCCCAATCCTTCATGAATGCCGGCAATGCCACAATGGCATCCATACATACGATAGCCACTCCGGGCTTGGGTACGGATATCACCTTTGAAAGATATTCGATGCCGTTTCTGAGATAGACTGCCATGACGTCATGGAATGCAAATGTGTTCCTCATCCATCTGAACCCTTCGAAATTGGTTCCGATCGGGTATTCCTCTGATAGTCCGAACAGCATCTTTTCGTTGAGTGGTAGGAAGTCCCTGCCATTGAGTGCAGGATAGTTGGGTGGAGTATCCCTGAGTGGGCAGTGTGGGGTGGAATACCAACATATGTTGGAGTCCTGAGACCTCTCTTGGAGTATATCGTAAAGGCCCGCGATATCCACTTTCCTGGAGCTGTTGTTCAGTTCGAACTCTATCAGGTCATTGGCAACAATCGCTATGTTGTCTCGAGGAAAAGCTTGGTTATATCCAGTTTCGACGGAATTATTTCCATAAAGGTCCTCCACATCTCTTTTCGACATATATTTGGGCCTTTCCACTTTAACACCTGCCTCCGTAAGGATGGAGATCAGGGAATCATTCTCCTTTTCCAAGAATTCGCTAGCAACGATTCCATCCAGGTCATCCGACCAGGACACTTTTCCGTTGTACATCCCGGAACCGATACCCACGATGGCATCATTCAATTTGCCGTATACATTGGATATGCAGACGGATGCTTTGGGGTCCGCTTTCTTCATGCACATATCTCTACCATTCTTATAGGGGTATATATCCCTTAACCGTGGCCCAGCGATTATCGGATGAACATACCCAGACTCCATTGTTGGGCCTTACCATAACTTTATACCTTTTTTACGCATCATATGGGTTGGATGGGATAGCATGAGCTCTGAGCAAAAGAAGTTCGCTCCAGAGTTGATGGGGGGCACGAGTCTCGCTACAAGGGTGCGCAGGTTCCTCGGTTCGATTCTGGATATTGGAAAATCCGCAAGATTTAGACTGAGCAGGATGACAAATCCTGATTATGATCTGATATCGGACATAGTTACTGAGCGCGATAACATTCTTGGTCATAAGTTCGATGAGACGATTCAGAAAAGGGCAATCCCTCAGGACGAGACGATCATCAAGGCATCAAAGGCTGTCAAACAGCTTGAGGAGATGGATGATGAGAAGTTCGATGTCATCGAACCTGCGATTCATGTTCCAGAGTTCGAGTCACCCGTATCTGCTACGCCTACGGACAGTGCCGAAACAGTCGAGGTTGCGGCACCTGTCGGGATTATTGTCGACACTCCGGCAGTCCCCATTCAGGAAGGCGAGTTTTTCCCGGACATTTCTGCGACCGCAACACCCATCGAATTGGTGGATGAGGTTGTGGACATGATGCGTACCGTTGACGATTGGATCTTCGACAGCGGTGAGATCTTCGACGATGTCAGGGAGTCCGATCTTATCCGTAATGTGATTTCTATCATCGGTCATGATTCTGTGATCGAGCAGATGAAGATTGATAATCCAGTATACGAGCCATTCACCGATAAAGCACCCGATTTCCCAGAGGTGCGCCCTACTCAGAAGCAGACCACACTGTATAGCGAGAAGTATATCTCCAAAGATGTACCAGAAACGCCATGGTACACTGATGCGGACCTCATCAGGATTGCAATCCGTGCAGCTACGGAGGATTGTATCGAGACTATCACACCCATGATGGAGGAGTTCGATGAACCCGTGTTCGTTGATGCCTCTATACCGGATGTGGATGCGGAACTTACCGAGATGGCTGTTAAAGCTATGACCGAGGATGCGATCGAGACCGTTGTGGCACGTATCGCACAAGCCGCAAAGGTTGCGGAAATCATTTCTACAATCCCGGAGACCGTCGATGAGCCAGTCGTCGAGGTTGCAGAGGTCGAACCTATCGTGGAGGATATCATCCCCAGCATCGTGCAGGCCGCAAAGGTTGCGGAGAGTATTATGTCCGCATCGGTCGACATCGTTGAGCCTGTCTCTGATGGTGTCGAAGAGGGTCCAATCGTCGATGTACAACCATCGATAGAGAGTATGGTTTCGGATGTTCCTGTACAGGATACATCCTTGTCTGCCTGTAATGGGGCCTGCATATCCTTCAGATTCGGTACCGGAATGGCCAGTACTACGTCTGTTGGCATAAAATTCCGTTTTGGTCTTGCATCACAGTGATTTATCGGATTATGATGGCGGAGTCATCCGCCATCCTTGTGTGCCCATCACACGTGGTTGGAGTCCTTGGACTCCATCCACAAACCAATTTGTGGATTCTTGGAGGTGAAAGTCCTCTATGGGCTACTGAAGGGAATCGTTAGTCCCCTATTCGCCGAGGGTTGAAGGGGGGGGGGGACTATGATAAGCCAACGGAAAAGATTACAAAGCCACCTGAATGGGAGGGGGCGGGAGCAGCGGTTCTGAGAAATATATGGGGCGAGTTGTACGTGCTCGACCAGATGGACAAGATTCTCGATAAGGGGGTCCAGATCAGTCTGTCTAAAGGGTCGTTGCTAACGGAGGCTCGCCAGGCGTATATGGGATATCCGTATCCAAACTGCCATGGTTCGTATAGGGGTATTGGAACGGAGTATACGACACTCTGCGGGCCAAGATGTGGCACTAAAGAAGATGCCTAAGAACCGTCACAAGTGGCCCATTCCGTTATTGACAAAAGGATGGTTTGTACATGGAACCTTGAAACATGAAGGGGTTCATGGGTACTGGCACATGTCCGCTTTCAGGTCACTGCAGTCAACCTTGTCCAACCATTATTTGGAATCATTAGGTTTTCCGTCAATACTCGAGACATATATGGGCACAGATGTCAATCTGGCGAGCCGTCGTATACGAGAAGTACGCACGGTGGTGTGAAGTGGCAATCGATGGGTCCATCATCTATCGGGCCCCACTCGATTTCTTTCCAACTGTCAATCAAGCAGTCTTTAATATTACGCGACAGATATCCAGTGTCATGGAAATCGCGCAGGTAATCCTCGCCATTGCTATCGTGTTCATCCTCGCTAAGATTGCATCACGCATCTTTGCCAAGTTGGGTGTTCCCGGTCTCATTGGTGAGATCATCTTAGGAATTCTGCTCGTCAGTATCACGTTTGGTGATTACAACGTGTTCGAGTGGATCGCCACTGAGTTCAGCCCCTCTGAAAGTTCATCCCATACCGTAGAGGAGATTGTCGAGATATTCTCCGAACTCGGAGTCATATTCCTTCTTTTCACGGTTGGATTGGAGACCAAGGTGACCGACCTGACTTCCGTCGGAAAGGCTGCACTTCTCGTTGCAGTCATGGGAGTCATCGTACCATTCATCGTTGGATATCTGTTCATCACAATTACTGATGGAGATCTCTATTCGTCCCTTTTCATGGGAGCAGCGATGGTCGCGACAAGTGTCGGAATCACCGCTCGTGTCATCAAGGACATGAAGCTCATGGATGCAAAGGAATCTAGGATTATCATTGGAGCAGCTGTTATCGACGATATCCTCGGAATGATTGTCCTTGCGATTGTCAGTGGAATGGCCAAGACCGGTAAGATCGATATCGTCAACATCCTCATCGTTTCAATCACTGCTGTTGCATTCGTCCTCATCGTATTGCTAATCGCAGGAAAGATTATTCCCAAGGTCTACGACAGTATTCAACAGAAGAGGGCCGACAGACTCCTTGCGGATCCCAACTATATTCCCGCAGGTTTCAACATGTTCGTCGTAGCCATTGCTACTTGTCTTGTGTTCGCTTACATTGCGGACATGGCGGGACTTGCGATGATCATCGGTGCATTCCTTGCAGGTATGCTCTTTGCGGAGCACGCATGGGAGTGGAAGCTCGAGGAGAAGTTCGAGAGCATTTCCTCATTCTTCGTGTCGTTCTTCTTCATCTATGTCGGAATGAATGTGAATCTCGAGGTCTTCTTTGACGATCCAGCTCTTCTCGGTACCGTACTGATTCTTATCATCCTCGCATGCATCACTAAGTTCGTCGGTTGTGGATTTGGTGCAAAGATCGCAGATCCTCACATGGAGATGTCATCCGTTTCCATCATTGGAGTCGGAATGATGCCACGTGGTGAGGTAGGTATCATCGTTGCACTGCTTGGAACCACCACTCTTGTGGATGGTGTCGCAGTCCTTACGCCTGAACTCTATGCGATCATCGTCATGATGTGTATCGCTACGACCATCATTGCACCTCCGATCCTTTCGATCCTGTATAAGAGGAAGTACAACTCGCCCTATGAGATCAGGGATAGTGACAGGCTTTAAGTCCAAGTCAGTAAACCATTTCCAAACCCTTTTTTTATACGTACATCGGCGATGGAATTAAGAATGGTAATTTTCAAAACGACCTCTATTGTTTACCATACACAGTTTTCTGGAGTATTGATCATCTTCAAGGATTGACATCCCTCGAATACGGATTGTCCGATGAATTTTACGGTGCTGGGTATTTTCAATTCACGAAGGTTCTTGCAATCGGTGAACGCACCATTTCCTATACGTATCAACCCTTCCGGGAGTGTGATCCCTGATAAGGATGTGCAACCTCTGAATGCATAATCATCGATCTCTGTTATGGTCTTGCAGAGTTCCACGGATTCCAGCAGAGTACAGTTCATGAATGCACATAGGCCGATCGTCGTAGCATTGTTCAGTACGATTACCTTACGTACTTTCGATCTGAATCTGTCTGGAATATCTGGAACATCGTCCGTGATGTATGTGGACGTTGCATCATCGTATCTATGCAACATGCTACCGCTGAGTCATGTATAATTGGTCGTAAGGGGTTTGTACCCGATCAGTTCATCGGGAAGAAGACCTGCAACACCAGGACTCCGACGACAACGGCAACCGCTGCGATGATGACTCCTCTGGGGGAGATCTTGATTGCCTTATCGGTGTCCTCTGAGTCGAAGTACCTCATGAGTCCTGCGGACTGGGAGAAACCTCCGCCCTCGTTCTTCTTAGCCATGATGGGTCATTCGATACTCCCTATAAATACCTTTTAATTGTGACAAAATGGTGCCCATGTCCTACTGGCACAGGATTCCGACCGTCCTAAATATATAGGTTTAGGGGTATGGCCGTTCGATTAGTATGCACTGGGCAGACGTCATTGCAAAAGACATCGCATCCAAATGCGATAAACCGCTGATTGCCACAGGAATCAGTCCTTCGGGGGAGATTCACGTTGGCAGTCTCAGGGAAGCTATCACCGGAGAATCCGTTCGCAGCGCTCTCGAGGCGCTCGGTAAGGAGGTCAAGTTGATCTACCTCGTTGATGATTTCGATCCTCTCAGGAAGAGATATGAGTTCCTTCCCGAGGAGTATGAGAAGTATGTCAACATGCCTCTTAGCGACATTCCCTGTCCTTGCGGTAAGCACAAGAGCTATGCCCACCACTATGTCGAGCCATTCATCAATGCTATGAAGGCATGTGATGTCAGATGCGAGGTCATCTTCGTCAACGAGATGTATCGTAAGGGAATGTTCGCAGAATCCATCGACAAGGCGTTCAAGAGGCGCGAGAAGGCGATGGAGATCCTTAACAAGGTCACTGGAAGGGAGATGAAACCCGATTGGGCACCCTTCAACCCCCTCTGTGAGAAGTGTGGTCGTTTCACCGACCCTATCCTAGACACCTATGAGTATCCGTACGTAGAGTACCAGTGCAAGTGCGGACACCACGGTAAGGCGGACATCACCAAGGGAGAGGGTAAGCTTCCCTGGAGGCTCGAATGGCCTGCGAAGTGGAAGATCTTCAACACCTCCGTCGAACCCTTTGGAAAGGACCACGCAGCCGCTGGAGGTTCCTACGATTCTGGAGAGATCATTGTCAAGGAGATCTTCGACGGTGAGCCGGTATATCCCATTCCCTACGAGTTCGTCCAGTTCAAGTCCAAGGGGCAGGTCATGCAGATGCACAAGTCCAAGGGATCCGTCGTATCCGGACTCGATGCGATCAACATGAACCCACCAGAGGTACTGAAGTACATGTTCCTCAGGGTCAACCCCTACAAGTCCATCGACTACGACTTCAAGGATGGGATGCCCATCATCGCCGATGAGTTTGACAGGATTGAGCGTATCTACTTCTCCGACGAGAAGACAGAGGATGACGAGAATCTCATGAGTGCATATCGCATTGCAAGAAACAACCTCATTCCCGAGAAGCTTCCCGCACAGGTCCCATATGGTCACTTGGTCAATCTTGTTCAGATCGCTGATGATTTCGATGGAGTCCTGAAGATCCTCGAGCGTACCGGATATCTCGAGGGTGCGACCGAGGCGGACATCGCATCCATCAGGAGGAGAGCGGATTCCGCTAAGTATTGGTTGGAGGGCGGTTACGCCGATGACAAGTACAGGTTCTCCGTAGCAAAGGAGCTTCCCGCAGTCGAACTCTCCGCAGACGAGAAGGCATTCCTTGCAGATCTTGCAGCAAAGCTTGCATCCGCGGACTGGGCTACCGACGCCATCAACGACGCTATCTCTGCAGCAGGTTCCGCATCACCCATCGGCAACAAGAATGCCTACAAGGTGATGTACAAAATCCTTATCCAGAAGGAGAGGGGACCCAGGCTTGCCAATTTCCTTGCCATGATGGACAAGGACTTCGTCGTCGGTCGTGTGAAGGAAGCCTCATTCTAAATTGATTGGAACAGGGGTACGTCCCCTGTTCCAATCATATATTCATTTTTATGTTAGAAATATGATGAAAGGTCGGTTTTCACCGACCATCTTTCAATGGTTTAGATTCCCAGTTCGCTGAGCTTGTCGGGAAGGTACTTATCAGTGACGAAGTCAAGACCATACTTGGCCAATGCCTGCTGTTCCGATTTCTTGTTCATCGAGAGCATGGCCTGTATCTCGGATGTCCAGAACTCGTCCTTGAATCTGGGATCGGTGAGTTCCGCGTGGAGTGCACCGACATCCTTGTCGGACAGTTTGTCCGTGGGGAGGTCGTAGTTCAAGATATCCGACGGTGTGATACCGATGAAGTGTGCACTGGGTGTTGCCAGATAGTCCGAGATGTGTGCGGTCTTGATCGCACCATATGCGACAGATGCGAAGATACGGAACGACCAGGGGTCACCGTCTGTGAAGACGATGGCGGGTATGTTGTGCTCCTCGTTCAGTCTCTTAATGATACGTCTGGTACTTCTCGCGGGCTGACCGCTCAGGTGGACCAGGATACAGTTGTGCTTGTCGCAGAAGCCGTTCTCGATCAACCTGGCATACATACCTCCTGTCTCGATCGCGATGATGAATTCAGCATCGGTGGGCTCGATCTGGAAGCTCTCGCCGTTGTCCACATTGTACGGTACGGCGAATCCGGTCTCTGCAACATCGTCCATACAGTGGATGTTCTTCATTCCCTTCTTGGTCATGGTGCGGAACGTCACGTTACCGTAGACGTGGGCACCGGATTCCTCGGGACGGAGTTTGAAGTCCTCCCTCATACATTTGGAGATGACTTCCAGATCCTCTGCAAGTAGGTTGCTCTCGTCCTGTGAGTGGAATTTGGCTTTGCCCCAGCCTTCGGAGATGTAGTACATTTCCCTCAAGGTGGACGATCTCTGTTGCTCGATCTGATCCTTGATGAAATCGACCGTATAGACTGTCCTGAGCATCATGTGTGCGGCGTTCAGATTCTTGAGTGATCTGACGGTCTTCATGTCTCCGTATGTCCATACGTCATGTCTGCTATCGAATGTGATGTTCTTCTTGGACCTGAGTGCAAGACTCATCTCAGGAACGTCACCCACATTGATCTGATTATAGAGGGATTCGACGATCTGGGAAAGGTTGTTCACTGTCTTGGTCTCATTCTCATTCATCGTCAAGGTTCTCAACCTCCTCTACTGCCTCTGCGTCCTCTTCTTCCAGGAGGTCAGACTCGTAGGTCTTGATCTCCATTCCTTTGATTCCCCAGTCTCCGGGGAGTGCATCCGCACCCATTACCATGACGGGATTGATACCGGATACGTAGACGTCACCGGCGGAGAACGTGTCCGCCATTTCTCCGGTGAGTTCGAATTTGATATCCACATGTGTGGATGGAGGGATGTCCGTAAGTTCCCATGTGACCTTTCCGTCATCGTTCATCTCGACGAATCCAAGACTCGAGTACAGGGACAGGTTTATGCTCTCCTTGGGCACCTGGGTATGGATCCTCATGGAACGTGCATCCCTGGTGTAGTTGTATACCGTGTATGTGACGTCGCGTGAGCGTTTCTTCTTCTCCACCGTCGGCTCCACCCAGATGACGTTCATGATCTTGGATATCGTCATATCCAGATCAGGTACCGGTCTGTCTAGGAAGTCGGCGGATTTCTGTGCGATTAGAGGAAGGATCTCCTGAACGATCTCGAACTTGGCACGAGTCTTCTTCTTCCTTTCGTTCTTGTTCAGGTGTGACTTGAGGTTCCTTGCACACTGCCTGAGTGCGAGGTTGAGCTCACTTGCAATCTCCTCAAAGTCCGCAACTGCCTCCTTTCCTTCTGACGTGAAGGGGACCTTTGTGGAAGCTATGTGCACGAGGATGATGGCGGGTCCGAACGGAACTCCTTTTCCTCCTCTCTGTTCCAGACCATATCTCCTCCAATCGAGGTTGGATACCGCCTTGGTGATCGCACATGCCCCAGGCTGGTATAAGAGGGGTACGCGGTTGGCGAACCTGAGGATCTGTACTGGTCCGTCCGAGGGGATGTCTCCTCCATACACGATTCCAGCTTCTACGATGAATGGGTTGCCGTTCACGGACTTTGGAGGTCTGGTGACCGGTGGTGCGTAATAATCGGGACGCATTCCGTCGAGGACATGCATAAGTCCCTTTTTGATGAGGTTGTCTCCGATGGGGGATAGGCAGTCCGTAGGCGGAGCCATGATCTTGACCGATCCGAGTGCCTTGATGATGTCCTTGCATTGATCCCTTGTGAGATTGGCGGGTTTGGTCTTTTCCGGAACACCGGATTTCTCCAAAACCTCGTCCGCAATCCTCGATGTGACTCTGGAGAAGTCGTTGGTAAGGAACGCCTTGACATTCTTCTGCGCCGTGTTCTGGGAGTATTTCTGGAGCTGACCGATTTCCATGCCTTCTGGATGAGGTTTGATTTCCTTGGATTTGATCGGCATGATGTCGGTGGCTCTCTCGAAGATGAACGTGTTGCCCTTGGGGTCGACGAAAGTGATCCTTGCATGGGGGTTGACGATGGCAGTGTCTTTCAGGTACTCGTACACGGATTGTTTTCCGTTCATGTACTTGCCTGCGATGTAGTACTCGATGTACGTACCGTGTTCCTTACCTTCCCATATGAACGCGGTGTCGTTGGATACGACTGGACGGTTGGTCTTGGTGTCGATGACGATATCCATCTGACGTGCCACATCCCCTTCGATCATGGATTTTACATGTGCTGCCTTTCCGGTGGTTATGTTACCGTACATGATTGTGGCCGATATTCCGATACCCTGTTGGCCCCTTGACTGTCTTAGCGCATGGAATCTTGAACCGAAGAGAAGACGTCCGAAGACATTGGGAATCATCTTATGAACGATTCCAGGCCCATTGTCCTCTTCGATGATCCTGTATTCATCCTCGCCGAGGTCATCGATCCTGACGTAGATGTCTGGGAGGATGTTCGCTTCTTCACAGGCATCCAACGAGTTATCGACAGCTTCCTTGATTCCCATCAGGAGGGATTTTGCACGACTGTCAAATCCAAGGATGTGTTTGTTCTTCTCGAAGAACTCCGTCACAGAGATCTCACGCTGTTTCTTCGCAAGGTCTTCCGCGATGGATTTCTTTACGGCAGTGCTTTTCACGTTATCGTCTTTAGCAGAGGGCATCCGCTTTGATAATCTACCTATCGCATTTAAAGGGTGCTATTAAAGAAAAGGAAGGGGAAAATCCCCTTGGAATGGTTTATCAGTCCTTATCGAACGTTGCGCCACACTTGGGGCAGAATTCGGAATCTCCAGGGACAAGCTCTCCGCATTCGGAACACTTGAACGCGTCGTTGTCGTCATCGTCGAACCTTGCGTGGCACACGGGACACATGTCAGCGTTGGCCGGAACATCCGCTCCGCATTCGGAACACTTAAATGTTTCATCATCTGCAACGTTCTCACGACCGGGCATGACCTGTTTACATCTGGGACATGCCTTCTCTATCTTGATGACGTCGTTTCCGCAGTTGGGGCACTTCTCGGTTCCGTAGAGTTTGGACAGGGTCTGTCTCTGGATCTCCTCCGGGATGTCGATAGGTTCGCCGCATCTCCTGCAGACCTTCTCTCCGGGGAGGACGGTCATTCCGCATTTCTTGCAGAGACCGTATCCCTTGGGATAGAGGCGTCCTTCGGCCTCGAACTTGGCCCTCTGTTTCTCGAAGTTCTTTCTCATCCAAGCGGAGAACACCAGGATGAGGAGGAACATGACTGCAGGGATCGCATTGACATACATGTTGCCCTTGATGGCGGTCATCATGATGGTGTCGGATTCGATCGTGCCTTCGACAAGCACCTTTTCCGAGGTCTTATCGTCCGCCGTGAAGTAGAACCAATAGATCGTATCGTTCTTGAGACCTATCTTGTAACTGTATTCTCCAATGGAGCCAGGTGTCATCTCGGCTTCTTTCTTGGCCGTGTAGATGTTATTGAAACTGGTCTCCACCACCTGTTCTAAAACAATCTTGGGAGTGGATCCCGCGTAGTTGAGGGTGATCAGGTACTCATCGGAATCTGGGATATCGGTCACAGTATAGTTCACGAAATCGCCTGTGATCTCATTGTCCTCCATGTCCTCCAGGGTAGGCGCGGTGAACATGAATGCACCAACCAGTGATGTGACGAGGAAGAACACGATTCCGAGGGCGAGCATGGCCTTGAAGTTCTTGACTCCGAATGCTTTCGGAATGACGAACAACAATGCGCCCACGAAGACGAAAAGGCAGTAGTTGCTGTATGCTCCGAAGTACATCATGAAGAACGTGATGACAAATGCGAGCACAAGACCCAGTGCCTTTGCGGCAGGTGTACCAATGAATCCATCGTATGGTTTCCTTGGGCTGTTTTCCATAGTCCGCCTATAAATTGTCGACTATATATAGAACCACATTAGCAAAAACGACGACTATCCATTCTGGCTATGGCAATAACTAGTGCCGTGCGATACAGCCCGTTATGTGGTAACGCGCGCGACCCATTAAATAAGAGGGATTCATCACTCGCGATACGGAGGATATCGATGGCTACCATTGAGGAGCAGATCAAGGAATTGGAAGAGCAGATCGCCAAGACCAAATACAACAAGGCTACCGAAGGCCACATCGGTAAACTCAAGGCGAAGATCGCGAAATTGACCATGGAGGACGAGAAAAGGAAATCCTCCAAGGGCAATACCAAGGGTTTCTATGTCAAGAAGGCGGGAAACGCGACGGTCGCACTCGTCGGATTCCCCAGTGTGGGTAAATCCACCCTTCTCAATAGACTCACAGGGGCCAAATCCGAGGTCGGGGCATATCATTTCACCACGCTCGATGTTGTACCCGGAGTCATGGTCTACAAACATGCCAAGATCCAGATCCTGGATATGCCCGGTCTGATCAAGGACGCGTCCCGTGGTAAGGGAAGGGGGAGGGAGGTCATTGCAGCTGCAAGGTCCGCGGATGTCATTCTCCTCGTTGTTGACGTCTTCAACCCGGATATATCCGTTCTGTTCAAGGAACTGTGGAACGCAGCTATCCGTCTGAACCAGACCAAGCCCGATGTCACCATCACCGGTGCGGATCAAGGAGGTATCCTTGTCAAGCCCACTCTCAAGCTTACCAAGATCACTCCGGAGATCATCAAGGACATGGTCTCTGCATATGGTTACGTCAATGCTACCGTTGTCGTCCGTGAGGACATCAACGTCGAGCAGATGTTGGATGTCCTTGCAGGAAACAGGGTCTACATCAAAGCGATCATGGCGGTCAACAAGGTCGATATCGCCATGGAAGGCCAGTTGGAGAACGCCTACGCTATGAATCCTGGTTACAAGAAGTTCCCGGTATCCGCGGCTACCGGTCTGGGTATGGAGGAGCTCAAGCAGGGGCTCTATGACACCATCGACATGATCCGCATCTATCTGAAGCCCCAGGGTCAGGAAGCGGATATGGACATACCCCTTATCGTCAAGCGCGGTAACACCATCGGTGACGTGTGTGAATTGATTCACAGGGCTTTCAAGCAGAATTTCAGATATGCCATGGTATGGGGAAAGAGTGCCAAATTCCCAGGACAGACCGTCGGTCTCGATCACAAGGTCATGGATGAGGACGTTGTCTGTATCATCGTCAAACGCTGATGATGTGCCAGTATGCGAATCTGGAGGATATGGTCCCATCCGCTCATTTTTATAGTCTCTACCTATACGCGTGTGTATGATAGAGCGCCCGCGCGGTACAAGGGACTTTCTCCCCGACGATATGGAGAGGAGGAGACACTATGAGGGTCTCCTGAGGGGAACTGCCAAGACTTTCGGTTTCAGAGAGGTAGCAACACCTATCTTCGAGGAAGCTGAACTGTTCATAGCCAGATCCGGTCCCAATGTGCTCAAGGAGCTCTATGCGTTCAAGGACAAGGGGGACAGGGAGATCGCCCTTAGGCCGGAGATGACCGCTGCCGTCATTCGTATGTTTGTCAACGAGATGAGCAACGATCCCAAGCCTTTGAAGCTGTTCTATTTCGGACAGTGCTTCAGATACGAGAGACCGCAGAGCGGAAGATACAGGGAGTTCTTCCAGTTCGGTGCAGAGCTCATCGGCAATCCTAATGCGAGTTCCGATGCGGAGGTCATCGCGATGGCCGCATCCATGATCAAGGCATTGGGCCTCAGAGAATACAGGATTCGTATCGGTCACATCGGTGTCCTTAGACAGATGATAGCAGATGCGGGTGTTCCCAAGGAGAGGGCAGCGGAGGTCCTCCAGAAACTGGATAAGAAGTTGTATGATGAGGCACGTCCCCTTATGAAGGAGATGGGTGTCGAGGACGACGTAATGGAGAAAATCTTCGAGCTTACCGAGACCGTCGGAGACGTCTCTGTATTGGAGAACGTTCCCGGAGAGGCAGGGGATTACCTCAGACAGTTGGTCGAGCTCCTGAACGTCATGGGTGTCAGGGACATCGAGATCGATCTCGGTGTCGTCAGGGGATTGGACTACTACACCGGAATGGTTTTCGAGATAGAGGCACCTTCGTTAGGTGCGGAAAAGCAGATCTGCGGCGGAGGTTCCTACACACTGTCCCAGATATTCGGTGGAAGCGAGGTCTTCTCCACCGGTTACGCCATCGGGTTCGACAGAGTCCTTCTCGCTATCGAGAAAGAGGGTCAGACCTTCGAATGCAAGGGCGTGGATGCATACGTCCTGCCTGTTACCGAGGATATGAGGGTCAAGTGTTCCGAGATTGCGGCCATGCTTCGTGCGGCGGGCATTCCCACTGACCTGGATCTTATGGGAAGGAAGATGCAGAAGGCGATGAAGTATGCTGCCGGAATAGGTGCCAGATACGCGATTATCGTCGGTGCGAAGGAGATGGAATCCGAATCCGTTACCGTCAAGGACATGGTGTCCGGGGAGCAACAGATCGTACCCGTTGTGGATCTGGTCTCCAAGATCAGCTGTTGATATCCATAGTACGGTTCAAAAGAGCATCCGCACGTGAGACGAATTCGTTCGAACGTCTCACGTGTGTGAACTTCACCTTTTCAATCATGGATGACAGGGCCTTTGCATCCCTGTGGAGCTCCTGCATCTTCGGTGATTTGACCTTGTATTCCCCATTCATCTGTTTGATGACGAGCTCGGAGTCCATGATGAATTCCACCTCGTCAGCCCCTAGCTCTATGGCTTTACCGATCCCGGCGATGAGGCCTCTGTATTCGGCATAGTTGTTTGTCCCCACTCCAAGGAATTTGGTGTCTTCAAAGATCACCTTGCCATCCTGTGTGACCACGATGGCATACGCGCAGATTCCGGGGTTGCCTCTGGAACCGCCGTCGGAGTAGATCGTCAGCTTCATCAGTAGCCGAACTCCCTCTTGACCTTGTTGTCATCATCTACGAGGACGACCTTGGCACTGATGGGCTCATCGGTGAGCTCGAATCCCATGATGATGATCTTGTCCCCAAGTTCACAGAGGTGGGCTGCGGCACCATTCAAAGCGATGATCCCGCTTCCTCTGTCTCCCGGGAGGACATAGGTCTCCAGACGGTTGCCGTTATTCACATCGGCGATGAGGACCTTCTCCCCGATCCAGAGTCCGGCCCTTTCCAAAAGATCGATGTCTATGGTGATGCTTCCCTCATAATCTACCCTCGTCTCGGTAACGGTGGCTCTGTGAATCTTACTACGAAGCATCGAACGCATGAATCCTCGATAGAGGTATCGTTAAAATACCTTGCCATGCTGAAAACTGCAAAGTGACCTCTTTGACAAAAACGCTCGGGAGAAAGGATGAGCGCCCTGGCCGGAATTCGAATCCGGGTCGTTGCCTCGACAGGGCAACATGATAGGCCACTACACTACCAGGGCAGTAGGTCGTAGATTGTGCATCTAGTATATAATACATTGTTTTATTATTCTTCACCAGGTTGTATAAACTGCAATATTTACCATGTTTATACACATAATCTGTTATATTAACAGAATCATACGGGGTAGGAGATAACAGAATGTCCTCGATAACCGTTGCAGAATACATGGTCAGAGATGTCGTATCCGTTAGTCCGGAGATGACGGTCGCTGAGGTTTCAGAGAAGATGATCGATTCCAATTTCCATGGATTCCCGATCACGGAACGCGGATATCTTCTCGGATTCGTAACTGCAAAGGAGCTTCTCAGATTCCATGACAATAGGGATGCAAAGATGCGCGAGGTCATGAAGCGTGGAACTATCTGTTGTAATCCTGAGATGTCGATAGATGATGCTGTGCGTGTACTGTTCAGGTACGGTATCAGGAACCTCCCTGTCGTTGATGGGGACAAGAAACTGGTAGGTATCATCTCCAATATCGATATAGTCCGTTCACAGATCGAGAAGTCACGTCCGTCCAAGGTCATGAGTGTCAAATCCTTCCTTGAGCAGCAGAACGGGATCAGGATGAGGATCGTCACCATGGACGTTCCCACGGAGCTGGCCAGACCTACCCAGAAGGAGGTCTACAGGGATGAGTTGATCGGTAGGCAGTACGAACTCAAGAGAGGGCTCAACGAGCCTCTTATCGTCATCAAGAGGCAGTACGGTTATCTCATCGTTGACGGACATCACAGGGCCTTGGCAGCGAAGGAGCTTGGTTCCAAGACCTTCCGTGCGATTGTTCTCGAACCCAACGATATGAACGTCCCTCTCGGATTGGAGAAGACTGCGGAGAGGTGGGGGCTTCATAATTTGGACGATGTCAGGATAATCGAAGGTTCCAAGCATCCGTTCATCGAGATGACCACCGTCCTCGTTCCCGAGGAGGAGGTTCAGGCCATTAACAAGAGGTTGAAGGACGCGATCTGATCATCACGTCATAACGATGAACGGGCTGGGATGAAGATGTCCCGATATGATGTCAGGTTCGTGTCTTACGAACCTATGACATCAACCTTTCATTGAGTTCGTCGATGTAGGAGTAATCGTCCTCCTCTAGGTAGAAGAGATCGTCGTACGCATCCGCAGCGGCATTCAATAACTCATCGTCTACTTTGTCGCCACATCCTTTGGCATTCGCAAGGGTGCATTCAATCTCTTCGAAATAATCCATCATGTCCTGAACACCCTCTATATCCAATGGAAGTCCCACTCCGATTTTGTCGAAGTGTTCCTTGATCAACGATATCGTCCTTTCTCTGATTTCCCTCTTCATCGAATCACCTTCTGGATTCATTTGCGGTTCTGGTATCTCAGGAGTTGGAACACTGATATAAACACATATGGTTGTTGAGTCCATTGAATGACATCATCCGAGTACGACGGGTGACAGAAGATTCAGGAATGTGAAAAGATGGCGAGAAAGATTTCCGATGCAACTGTGAGGGTGTTGAATCTGTACAGAGATGAGATCGGATTGAAACTGCCAATAGGTGGTGGTTCGGACTGTGGGGCCCCTTCGAGATCCTTCATTCTTCACATCCCTGGAAGCACCTCTGTCGATGGATCAGGATGAAGGATTGGATGTCGATCTCCAGTTGTTGGAGGATGTCTCTAATGCTGTAGATGAGTTCAATCTCCCTTATGGGGAAAGTATCGATATTGACGATCTGAACCTTCGCCTGATGGGTTTCGAGAGATTCTAACATTTACGGACTTCGATTAAACAATCTAGGCGATTCCCGTATGCTTTAGATTATGTCAATATGCTTAATCGAAAAAAATTCGATTTTATTTTTTAATCGAAAAAAATTCGATTTTAAAAATGGTTATATATTTCTCAATATAATGTCTGATCATGACCTTCATCGGTAGAATCAAAGAACTTTCCGAATTGGAGAATGTGTATCACATAGGCGGTTCCGCGGTTCTGATGTATGGTCGTAGACGTGTTGGGAAGACTACCTTATTGGAAAAATTCTGTGAAGGGAAGAAGTCTTTGTTCTTTAGATGTTTGAAGGGTGGGGAATCGGTAAATCTATCTTATTTTTCCAACTTCCTTTCAAAGGAAATCGGTGACACTGTACTGTCATCCTATTTGGAATTCATCGATTCGTTGGAAAGTGTGTGCCTATCTGACAGATACATCATCGTGATCGATGAGTATCCATATATCGCATCCCCCTTGGTTTCATCACTCCTTCAACATTTCATCGATGGGCCATTGAAACGTTCCGGGTCCATGTTGGTCCTTTGCGGTTCGTCCATCTCCACAATGAAGAAGGAGGGGGAGGATTCCACAAGGCCTTTATTCGGTCGTTTCAGAAGGACGATGTCCTTACAACCGTTATCTTTCTCGGAGATCAGGTGTTTTCACCCAGACATGTCCGATCTTGATGCGTTGAAGTTGTATCTGATAATGGGCGGTATACCGAAATACCATTCGGAAATGGTATCGGATACCTTCGAGGGCTGTATCAAGGAGAACTATTTTAATAATGATTGGATGACGGACGAGGCAGAACGTCTTATCGAATCCGAATTTTCCAATCCTCTGAGGGTGATCTCGATCCTTCATGCGATAGGGGGCGGATCCACATCACTCAGGGAGATCTCGCAGAAGGTCGGGATCGATGATACGATCTGTTCCAAGTGCCTGTATCAATTGATGGATGTCGGTATCATATCCAAATTGAATCCGATGTTCGATGCACCTAAAAGGGCAGTGTATTACATTTCGGACGCATTCTTTGCATTCCATTTCTCCCTGATGCCAAAGATCGTTGCATATTTTGATGAAAATCATGTGGATGAATCCTATCATCTCATAGAACCGTATATCAACACGTTCCTAGGTAAACAATTTGAATCATTTTGTTCCGATTCGATACGTGAATGGTATCTTACCTTGGATATGGGTACTTGGTGGATGGATAGAGACGATGTGCATTCAGAGATCGACATTGTGGCGAAGGTATCCGTCGACAATGTTCGTTTCGACCTGTTCTGTGAATGCAAGTTCAGAAAATCACTGTTCGGTATGAGGGACTACAATCTTCTTAGGGATAGGGCAGAACGTTTCAGTAAGGCCTCAAACCCGCGTTACCTTCTGTTCTCCATCAGTGGTTTCGACGATGATCTCCTTGATCTGAATGATCCCTCGGTTCGCCTTATCGGGCCAGAGGTCATATTCGGTCATTCATATCATCCAGTCCTTTGATGCGTAGGTGATCAAAAACACTTTGATAATATTTATTAAGTAAATCCTCATTTAGTAAATTATGATTTATCAAAATAACACATTTTTCGGAAGGGAGAATGAACTGTCCGTTCTGGAGAAGTGTTACGCATCCAATGGCTTTCAATTTATCACGATAACCGGCAGGGATGGCATAGGGAAGACCGCACTCCTCCGCGAATTCTGTAAGGGGAAGAAGGCCATTCTCTTCTCCGCGATCAAATCGGATGCCGCGAACAATCTGAAGGCACTGTCCCGTGCAGTCTCGAAATCACTGTACAAGGAGGTCAGAGACCTGGTCACATTCAAATCGATGGATTCCGCGATGGAATTTATCCACAAGTTGGCCGAAAAAGGGAGGGAGATCGTCGTGATAGACAATTACGATGATCTTGTAAACGCTATCGAAGGCCTTCCGGAACTCATCGGGACATATCTGTCATATATTTTTCCCAAGCGCAACATCATGTTGATCCTAACAGGATCGAAACAGTTCATGGATTCCCAATCGTTTGGAACGAATCATATTTCCATACATTTGGAGAATCTATCGTTTTCGGAGATGAGGGATTCGTTCAGGTCATTCCCCGATTATGATCAAGTAGTTTTGTATGCAATGACCGGAGGGGATCCCAATCTACTGAGGCATGTGGATCCAGGCAAAGGCATACGTGAGAACATCGATTCCATGTGCCTTTCCTCGGATGGCATAATGTTCGATTTGCCCCTACGCAGGATGATGTCCCATCTGAGGTCTCCGGATACATATTGTTCGTTGTTGACAGCTATCTCCGGAGGATTGACACCGATGAAGGATATCGTCTCTAAGACATCCATAGGGCCTTCAGCGGCATGTTCCACATATCTTTCCAATTTGGTGGACATCGGTATTGTGGAGAAGGAAGTGTCATTCAATGAGAGGAATTCAAGAAAAAGCCTCTATCGTATCTCCGACATCCCTACCGCTTTCTGGACAAGGTTCATCCAGGGCAATCAATCACTCATAGAGTTTAGGGGGGATGAGGATCTTTATGGTAGAATCGTAGAGAAGGGGTTGGAGCAGCATCTGCAACAGGTGTTCAGAGACATCTGCGTGATGTTCATCAAGGAGAATCCCTCTCTCCTCGATATCGATCCCGGAAATATCGGAAGATGGTGGGGTCAGGGGGATTTCGGTAACGAGTTCATAGATATCGTGGTGGAATCAGGCGATCACATGACCACGTTGTTCTGTGATTGCAGGTTCCGCGATTCACCTGTCAGCATGAGTGTCCTGAATGAATTGAAACGTAAGTCCGAGAGGTTGAACGTGTTCGGGAGACGTACCTACGCACTGTTCTCCATGGTCGGATTCACTTCCGATCTCAATGACATATCCGATGAGGACGATGTGTTCCTTTTCGACCTTTCGGACATCTGTTGGTATTGATAGAAAAAAAGAGTATTGGGGGCAAATCCCCCTTTATTGTTTTGTTCAGAGCTTGGACCTGAGTGCACGAAGGTCCTCGAGGATGATCTTCTGCTCGACGGAAGCGATCATCTTCTTGGTCTTCACGACGGTGTCGGGGTTGAGGGAGATGTAGTCGATTCCCTCTCTGACCAGGAACTCGGTGAATTCGGGGTACACGGAGGGTCCCTGTCCGCAGATTCCGACGGTCTTTCCTGCTGCGTGTGCGACCTTGATCAGGTGGCTGATGCTCCTCTTGACCGCATCGTTCCTCTCGTCGAAGTATCCCATGCGTCCGAGGATGTCGGAGTCCCTGTCCGCACCCATGGTGAGCTGGGTGAGATCGTTGGATCCGATGGAGAATCCGTCGCAGTACTTTGCGAACTCATCCGCCATGATGATGTTGGCGGGGATCTCTGCCATGAAGTAGAGCTTGAAGTCCCTGTTCCTCTTGAGGCCCATATCTGACATCATCTCGACGATTTCCTTGGCCTCATCGACGGTCCTGACGAAGGGCAACATGACGTTGAGGTTCTTCATTCCCATCTCTTCCCTGACCTTCTTGATGGCCTTGAGCTCACAGATGAATGCTTCGCGGTAGTCGGGGGAGACGTACCTGGAGCATCCCCTCCATCCGATCATGGGGTTGGACTCGACGGGCTCGAAGTCTGCTCCTCCGGGCATGTCGCGGTACTCGTTGGTCTTGAAGTCGGAGGTCCTGAGGGTGATTTTCCTGGGGTAGAATGCACGGCAGACCTTTGCGATTCCGTCGGCGAGCTTATCGATGAGCTCGTTCGCACGTCCCTCTGCGATGACGGAGAGGGGGTGTTCGCCGACATAGTTGGTGAATAGGAACTCGGACCTCATGAGTCCGACCCCGTCACAGGGGAGTGCAGCGATCTCCTCTGCCTTGTTGGGCATGGACATGTTGACGTAGATTCCGGTTCCTGTGATCGGAACGGGTTCTGCGCAGACCATTGCGGGTGCCGCTGCGTTGGACGAGGACTTCTTGGTGAGATCTCCTTTGTATACGGTTCCGGATGTTCCGTCTACGGTGATCATCATTCCGTCGGAAAGGAGTGAGGTCGCGTTTCCGGTTCCGACGACACAGGGGGTTCCGAGTTCTCTGGAGATGATCGCTGCGTGACAGGTCATTCCTCCCTCGTCGGTGACGATCGCGGCTGCCCTGCTCATTGCGGGGACCATGTCGGGCATGGTCATTCCGGTTACGAGGACGTCTCCGTCCTTGACGACATCAAGGCTCATGGACTCATCGTAGATGATGACCTTTCCGGATGCGAGTCCGGGGCTTGCTCCGAGACCGGTGGTGATGATGTCCTCGCTCGCCGCCTCGGTCTGGACGGTCTCGTTGGTCGCCATGTCACCGACTGCGGTGATGGGCCTTGCCTGGACGATGTATACCTTATCATCCTCCACACACCATTCCATGTCCATGGGCTTCTCGTAGTGGATCTCGATCTGGCGTCCGATCTCCGCGATCTCCTTGACGCGGAGGTCGTCGATCTTCTGGACCTTCTCCAGGTCCGCGGGGATGTCCTCCTTGATGGTCTTTCCGTCCTTACCCTTGGTGTACTTCCACTTCTGGGTGGAGATCCTCTTTGCCTTGACTTCCATGGTGGACTTGTCGACCTTGT
>SUSY01000015.1 GCA_015063185.1 Thermoplasmata archaeon | reverse complement strand
AAAACTACATTCGGGAAAGATACATCAGCGGTAGCTTTCTAAACCGGAATGACAATATGAGCAAAAGAGAGCTCACTGGTCAATTTTTGATTATAATAAGAGGTAGTGGGCCCGACGAGATTTGAACTCGAGACCTCCCGGTTATCAGCCGGGCGCTCCAACCAAGCTAAGCTACGGGCCCATTTGTGGTTAATTCGAGCATTGTTCCGTCCCATATATACCTTTCGACTGTCATCTCGAACAATGATTATAATATCGTTCAACTATCGTCATTTATGGCATCAAATTTCCATTGGATCAGAGTCAAGGCGATATGTTACGCCACCGAGGATGAGGACCTCATCTGTGATGTGGTCTCGGCTATGACTGGGGCGGAGGAATTGGATATCGATATCTCCGAAGGTCTTCATAACAATCCTCTGACTGTCGTGGATGCCAACCTCACCAAGAACAAGGAGTTCGCCACAGTTTTCAGGACATTGGGGAAGGACATCGTCGATCAGATTCTAGAGAGTATCGAGGATAGGGTCGATGACGATTGTGTGTTCTATGTGAGATTCGATAAACAGAAGGCCGTGTGCGGGGAGTACGAGATCACCCACGGTGGAGACGTAATATCTCTCACCGCGAAGATTATGTCCCACCCCGCAAGGAAGGAGGTTGCTGTAGGGGTCCTTAGAGATTATCTTCGGAATCTGTTTCCTCAGGACTCTCCACAGTGATTCTGACGTATTTGATACGCCTGTTTCTGATTGAGGTGACGGTCATGGTGACGTTCTCTACGGAGATCTTGTCTCCAGTGATCGGTGACCTCTGAAGATTGTACTGGATGAAACCTGCGACGGTGGATCCGTCGTACTCACCCAGGTCGAACCTCATCTCGATCTCCTCCATCAGGTTGTTGATATTGGCATCACCTTTTGCGACGAAACTTCCGTCACCATCCCTGATGATGTCATACTCGATTTCGTCGCTCTCATCCCATATCTCACCGACGAGTTCTTCGAGGACATCCTCCAATGATACGATACCGACGGTGCCTCCATAGTCATCGATGACCACGAGCATCTGTACAGTGGATTTCTGGATCTCCGAGAGTGCTGTTGCGACGGAGGTGGATTCCGGTATGTATCTGACGCGTCTGATGATGCTGGCGATACCGTTGTCCTGGCTGGACGAGAAGTACTTGGCATAGAAGTCCTTGGAGTACACGACACCGATGATCTTATCCACAGTGTCCTCGTAGACCGGAAGTCTGGAGAATCCGCTACGGATGAAGAGCTTCTTGACCTCATCCATTGTCGCCCTCTTCTCGATACCGACAATGTCGACGCGTGGTGTGAGGATTTCGCTGACACACTTATCATCGAAGCGGATTGCGGATTTGATGAGGTCACTCTCTGCCTCTTCAAGCTCCCCTTCCTCTTCAATCTCGTCGACCATGATCATAAGTTCCTCTTCCGTAAGGGTTGGAGTATCCTCACCGGTATTGGCACACTTGTTCACGATGGAGGAGAACTTCTGGAACACCCATGTGATGGGTGAGAATATCTTCGCCACGATGGAGATGAACGGTGTGAAGAACAGTGCGAACTTCTCGGGGGCGCTCTTTGCCAATGATTTGGGGGTGATCTCTCCGACCGCAAGGATGACGACCAGCATGAACACTGTAGATATCATCACTCCCATGGCACCGAACATCTCTGTGAAGATGAAGGTACATAATGAGGATGACATGATGTTAACGAGGTTGTTACCGACCAGGATTGTGGTAAGGAGTTTGTCGTAGTTCTCAAGAAGATGAATCGTTTTTGTGGCCTTCTTATTGCCTTCTTCCTCAATCTTCATGAGTTTAATCTTGCTTGCACTTGTGAACGAGGTCTCCGTAGCGGAGAACATTCCGGAAAGGATGACCAGTATGGCCATAGCAACGATTGATAATGTAACCATCAAATCCATCGCTCAGATCCCTGCCAGAATTGTATTGGGTTGTGAATTCATCTAATACTTCACCTATCTGCCGAAGTGACAGTGCATCTCTTGATATCGTGCACGTATATAAAGATAATAAACTGGGGAAAAATTCTATGTGGAAGTAGAAAGAGGTTTGGTGTGTCCGGAGACCGGATCACATGAGCTTCTTCTTGACGTCTGCATCGAGGAGGTACAGGAATGCCATCAGGTAGAGTACTGCGGACAGGATTCCACCGATGATTCCGAAGATGTTACCGCTGAATGCTCCGAGGAGACCAAGGATTGCAGATATCGCGAAGAGGATGACCAGTACGACCCAGATGACGGAATCGAGGAAGGTGTTCTTGTCGTTGGTGATGATCCATCCGACGATAACGATGATGATACCGAGGACGATTCCACCGATGGTGAGGGACACGATGTTGGCGATACCGGTTGCGAAGATGAATCCGGTAAGTGCTCCAAATTTGGATTTGGATCCCTCGGGGAATGCAAAACTGATGATTCCACCGTTGGTCTGAGAGAAGATTGCAAGTCCAGCAAGGATCATCACTACGGGGGACAGGATGGCACCGATTGTTCCGATACCGACTCCGGAATCAACGATTCCGATGACAGCAAGAACGAGATCGATGGCAGCAAGTACCATAACGATGAGTCCAAAGTTCTTGGTGTTGTTAAGGAACTCCATATCGTATCTACAACTTCGATGGTATATAAAGGTTATTTGTCATCATATAAATCTCCTGTGGTTAACGGTGGTTTATCCAGGATGCACACCTACATATGTGCCAGATGTTGTGATTAAACGACTGCTCAAAATGTTTTTGATGAAATGTGGATTTTTCCTCCCCTTATTTTAAAGAATAATATATTTTTATAATAAGAGCGACATCGCACCAGCAGGTGTAAAAAATGCCGGAACCTTTCGATTATGAGGTAGTCGAGGAGATTGCAGTTCTCTCCACCTCCAACAAGGGCTGGAACAAGAAGCTCTGTCTCATCAGCTGGAATCACAGGGATCCCAAGTACGATATTCGTGAGTGGTCCCCTGATGGAAGCAAGATGGGAAAGGGAGTCACCCTCTCCAGGGACGAGATCAGGTACCTGAAGGACGCTCTCAACTCCAGAGACGAATTGGCAGACGAGGAATGATTTCCTTCTCAAACCACTTAGTTCTAAGGATGCGATCGCCTTGCCCATCAACGAGTTGGAGTATCTGGAACGTTTCATCGAATGTTCCCGACTCGTGGAACGTGGCAAGCGCGGCGCAATCCGTGATGACAAGTTTCTTTTGAATTCATATCGTCGTGATTTCTATCACATTTTGAAACGTAATGGGCTGGACCACAGAGTGAGCAATGTACGTGCAGAGACCATTTTCCTACTCACCGATTTGCGTGATCCGTCCGCATTGAAAGAGATTACGAACATGCGTCATTCTGACGTAGGGTCTGTGAGTGATGCATGCGTCGCGTATATGACTGCTCTGAAGGACGCTGAAGCCGTCAAGAGAGAATTGTTTGATGTACTCTCCCATAAGGATGGGGTACAGTTCAGGAATGCGGCCATGCGTATGAGTAAGATCGCCACCGATGAGGATATACCTGAACTGCGTAGGATCTACGGTCAGGTGGACGGTGTGATGAGAGACAACATCAAAGAGTGTCTCAAATCGATAATAGCCAGATATCCGGATCTAGAAACGAGGAGACGTTATATCCTCTCCGTACCGGTGTTCCCGGATGAGAGGGCTTTTGATAAGTTCATGGACAAGAGCATAGTCTATCTGGACATCAGATATCGCGATTCGATAGCTCCTCTGTCCAGGGTGTCCATGAGGGCATACAACAATGTTGTGAAGGCCATTCGCACTATGCAGGTCAGGATCTACAATGAGAGGGACAATTTGAAATGGTACGATCCTTCGAAGGTGGGTGTGATGAGGGAATTGGAGAATCTCATTCTTTGGGTGGTCGAGGATCTCTCGGACAAAGAGGTGATTCCGGACTCTTCCGATTCCGAAGCTATTTCCGGTCCGATCGTCGACCTTTTGGACAGTAGCAATTCCTGATGACCCATATGTGTTTTCGAACATCTACGTGTCGTGTATCGGTTGTTCCAAAATTTACGTTGGTACAATCCTTTAACTAGTATGAGTTGGATAATAGCGATAAGGTATCTATATGGCATACGGAGAGAGACCTAGAGAGTATTTCAAAGCGACATGCGCAGACTGCGGAAACGAGTGCGAGGTGCCGTTCAAACCGACTGAGGGTAAGCCCGTCTACTGCAGAGACTGCTTCGCGAAACACAAGCCCGCCAGGGATAACGATTCCCGTGGAAGGTATGGCGACCGCCGCCAGCCAAGGGGCGAGAGGGAGTTCTTCTCCGCCACATGCGCAGACTGCGGAAATGAGTGTCAGGTTCCCTTCAGGCCGACTGAGGGTAAGCCCGTCTACTGCAGAGACTGTTTCCAGAAGCACAAGCCTGAAGGAAACGGCAGACGCGACAGCAGGCGCAGCCTCTTCTGAGTCCTACAGGACTTTGAAACGTTTTCTCACAAACCATTATTTTATCATTGAGTGGTCAACGGGCGGTGATTGTTTCCGTATTGTACCAGATATGGAATATATAACCTGGATTTGACGGAAGGTGATTTTAAGATCACCATCGGTCAAATCCTTGTGCCGTCACGCACATACATCCCTGTGGTAGGTGGATGTGCGCACAGCCATTCTTCCGATCTAGGTGTCGGAAGGGATTGCCGATCGATCCCGTTGACCTTGTAGGATGGATAACGCACGTGCAAGTATCATGCCCGAATCCACGACTCACGATCCCCAAGTGGAAACATCGCTCGTGCGGTGTGATCCAAAAATTCAGATTCTATTGGGATCCTGATTCTCATATATGTGCCACATTTCAGATATGATGGCGATGGCAATAGGTTCCGTAGGTCCTGTGGGGAAAGGATGTCTGACGTTACCGCTTCGGATAATGGAACGATGTCATGTACAACCTGCCATATCCTCATGTTCCGTAGAATAGCCTGGAGTAGCGGTTCCGTTGGCCTGATCATTCCTGGTGCAGGGCAAATCTATGCAGAACATATCTTTGGGGCATCACGGTCCTCATTGTCACAGTACTTACCGTTACATTCCTCGCGGGGTTTGTACTATGGATCTATGGTATCATCGATGAATATAATCTTGCAAAAATGTGGAACTAAGAATTGTATTGCAATCCTTACGAACGTCCGTGGTAACATCGGATGTTTCAATCCCAATTGCAATTTGTCCTTGTTCATATACTAGTAGGGCGATATGGATTCATGGAGCCAACAACCGTAGCATTATGTATCATAATCATCGGTGCATTATTGATAATCGGAGAGGCGATCAGCCCCGGAGTCTATATGATCATCCCGGGTACGGTATTGGTCGTTCTGGGTATCTTCGGGTATTTCTTCCCAGATTTCCTATTCAGTATTTGGGCACCGATCACGATGGTCGTGGTTGGACTGGTGGCCTCCATTGTAACTGTCATAATATACAAGAAGTTGGGTGAACCCGAGCCACCTGCCACATCCGTGTCCGATGGATTGGTGGGGAAGGAGGGCGTAGTTACTGTCGGAACCTCATACGATAACCTCAAGGGAAAGGTTAAGGTTGGTTCCGAGATTTGGAGTGCCAGATCGGTAAAACCTATCGATGTTGGAAGGGTGGTTAGAGTAGTATCCACCGAAGGTGTGCACATTGTCGTAGAAGAATATCAGGAGGATGAGGAATGAGTCCTTTCATACCTATTTTGGCAATAATCCTGCTCGTGGCCGCGGTTATATCGGTCTTGAGCGGTGTGAAGATCGTACAGCCCTACGAACAAGCAGTCTACATGAGGCTGGGTAAATATGTCAGGATATTGAATCAGGGTCTCAATGTCGTATGTCCCCTTGTCAATCAGGTCGTAAAGATGGACCTTCGTACACAGGTTCTGGATGTACCCAGTCAGGAGGTCATCACCAAGGATAATTCTCCTGTGAACGTGGATGCTATCGTCTACATCAAGGTCACCGATCCAAAAAACGCATTCTTCGAGGTCACCGACTACAGGACTGCTACCGTATATCTGGCACAGACCACCCTCAGGTCCATCATCGGAGAGATGGAGCTTGACCAGATCCTCTCCAATAGGGAGAAGATCAATGTACAGCTCAGGGACATCCTCGACGAGTCCACCGATAAGTGGGGTGTCAAGATCGAGACTGTCGAGATCCGTGAGGTAGATCCTGCACAGAGGGTCAAGGAATCCATGGAGGAGCAGACATCTGCGGAGAGGAGAAGACGTGCAGCAATCTTAGAGGCAGATGGAAAGAAGACGGCTGCTGTTCTTGAGGCAGAGGGTAAGAAGAATTCTATGATCCTCGAAGCAGAGGGTAAGAAGAAATCAGTCATTCTCGAAGCAGAGGGTAAACGTCTTGCGACCATCCTTGAGGCTCAGGGAGAAGCACAGAAACTCCGTCTGACATCCGTAGGTGCATCGTCTCTTGATTCGAAGGCGTTGGCCGTTCTTTCCATGGAGACACTCAAGAGTGTTGGGGATGGACAATCTTCCAAGATCTATTTCCCTATGGAACTTACCAAGATTGTTGATGGTATCTCTTCGTACATGGGTGCCAGCAACGAGGTTCCAGAGAGGGAGGTCGCTGACCGTACGGATATAGAGGACGCGGTGGGTCGTCCTGAAGACGTCCTTGGACCTATTCCCACTCCTGAGGAGATCCGTTCCGCCATAGATGCGGATGTCTCCAAGGATGTGTCCGATAAGTCCGCCGAGGATGCGAAGAAGGCCAAGGAAGATTCAGAGGCCTGAAACGATTTTATAGCTGGGTCAGAGGGGCCCTCCCCTCTTACCCTTGACATTTTTGATGTTCTCTACCGACATGGTCATCATCATATCGGTCATCATAACCATGAAACCGAGGAGTACGAATCCTGCACCAATAGCTATGCATATCGCTCCGATCGGACCAGAGTAGTTGGACCAGAGCAGGTATCCGATAAGTGCCAGTATGGTACCGAGGCCAATCGAGCCCCATGTAAAGAATCCGATGCTCAATTTCATACCGAAGCATCATCGGTATATGATAAAGTGTTGACGGTGGCCGAAGCCACCGATTGAAATCATGCAATCTGCTTTCCAGCGTTGGGTCCGGCAGACTCGTCGTAGACTTCCTTGATGTTGAAGGTCCACAATGCGGATGCCTTGAGTCCGATCTTTCCGAGCATTGCATTCATCTGCTCGAGTCCAGGTCCCTCGGTCTGTGCACCGATGACCTCTCCGCGAAGCTCGTATGCTGCTTTTCCGTCAAGGACCTCGATGGAGACTTTGGGATTGTCGTTCATGTTGGAAACGGTCTTCTGCATAAGGACCTGTCCTACTCCGACGGTGTTCTCGTCGATGGGGATGATGCTTCCGCAAACGATTGCGTGGGGCTGTCCGCACTTGCATGCGGTGACGAGGATCTTGGTTGTGTCAGGGCGCTTGAGTAAGTCCATAACTACTGCGGGTATTGCCATTTATAACACCGTTAGTTACAATATGATACCAATAGTTAAGGGTTCCTCAAAGGGCTACTCTTTTATGAGTAGCCAGTTGATGGAAAACAAAAATTTAGGTAGTAATGGTTTTACTCAGACTTCTTTCCGAACGTGTTGTACGCAAGGAGAGCGGCGAGATATACGACTCCGCATCCGATCAGGATGAGGAATTCAGACATTGCGATAGCCATGTTGTTGGGTATGGAATTACAGTATATCAACCTAATCTATGTGCTATTACATGGTCAGATTACGTATTATCTATGTATTCTTTCGAAATTCGTATCAAAAAGATTCACTAGTATGAATATCGTAAGGTACAAGATAATAAACGAATCCGGTTTTGACACATTTATTTATATTTTAATAGTATACCCGAAAGAGATGTGTTACGATATCACCATCATAGGAGCAGGACCGGCAGGTTTGACCGCAGGAATTTACGCTAGAACCAGGGACATGAAGACCCTCATTCTCGATGCGTCCAAGGTCGGCGGACAGTTGCTTAGTCTGTATCCTGAGAAAGGTATCCACAATTATCCTGGATTCGAGACCATTCAGGCAAGGAAGCTTTCCGACAAGCTCTATGCACAGGCCGAATCGCTCGAGTGTGATATCCATGAAGGTGAGAAGGTCGAAACCATCGATAACGGTGATGAGTGCTATATCATCAAGACCAACGTTTCCGAATACAAGACCAAGTCTGTGATCATCGCCATTGGAATGGGAATGTTCAAACCCAAGAAGATGGGAGCAATCGGAGAAGACGAGTTAGAGGGCAAGGGTCTTGAATATGTTCTGCCACCCAAGGCAGAGATCGTTGGTAAGAAGGTGGTCATGTTCGGTGGAGGAAACAGTGCCATCGACATGGCATTGGTCGCAGCCACCGTTACGGACACAACCCTTGTCCACAGGAAGGATGTTTTCAGGGCCGATGAGACCACGGTCAAGACCCTTTCCAAGAGCCGTGTGAAGACCGAGATGTCCGCTACCCTCGTGAGTGTCAATGGAAAGGATTGTGTCGAATCTGTCACTATCAAAAGGGGAGAGGAAATCATTGAACTCCCTGCGGACCTCGTTGTCATCAACATCGGTATCTCCGCTAATCTTGGAGATCTCGATACATGGGGCATCGAATTGACCAAGAGTGGCCTGGTAAAGGTCGACTTCGATATGAAAACCAACAGGCCCGGAATCTTTGCCTGTGGTGATGTCGTGGATTACGAGGGTAAATACAAACAGATCATCACAGCGTGTGGTGAGGCAGCCACTGCTTGTAACAGTGCATACAAGTTCGTGAAGAAGCCTTACTGGGCTTGATTTGTCTATTGTCTTGGACGGTTCGAATCACTGTGCAATATCCTAGTTCGGACTATCGCATTTTTTTTATGTGACATGTGTTGTGCCACATTTGAATGCCAGATCGATCATCCATACCATAAGTGCGGAATTCATCCACAACAGAAAATTAAAAAGGGGTTTTGTGTGGGTTGTTTAAACCCAATCACTCTACAATAGCGCCAGAGGGGCACTCGTCGATGCAAGCTCCGCAGTCGACGCATGCGTCAGCATCGATGACTGCGATGTCATCGACGGTGATTGCGTCCTGAGGGCATGCATCCGCACATGCGCCGCATCCGACACAGTCGTCTGCTTTGATAGTAGGCATGATGGAAACCTCTGACCGTAAATCCAAATCTTCCTATTTAACCGTATTTCTCGACAGAAATGACACGGCATTTTTTAGTGTATCCTAAAATATTTTCATATGTGCCAGATAGGAATTGGTTTGGCATCTCCTATTATACTTCAACGACCATCGTGCTCCCATGGAATACTATGCTGGGACGATCTGGTCCGACGATCCATTCGAGGGGTACATCGGTATCGAGGGCGGGATCATCAGGGATATCGGGGCCGGCCCTTGTCCCGAGGTTCCGGTCCGTATCGGTAACATCGCAGCTTCCATCATTGATTGTCATACCCATATCGGGGATGCAGGTCTGGTGTTGGATAGGAAGTACACCCTTGAGGAACTCGTAGCTCCACCGAATGGATTGAAGCATAGGTATCTCGAATCATGTTCAGAGGAATGTCTTGTCGAGGATATGAGGTCCTATTCCGAGAGACTATGTGAAGTGGCCACTGGTTTCATAGACTTCAGGGAGGGCGGTACAGGGGGCGCATCCATGATACGTCGTGCTACCGATAAGGCAATCGTAATGGGTCGTCCGCTTTCATCCGATTTCGATTCCAACGAGGTCGATGAGTTGTTGAGATTGTCCGATGGTATCGGTATCCCCAGTATCAGCGATGTCCCGCATGCCTACATCGATTCATTGGCGGATGTCACGCACCGTATGGGCAAGATGTTCGCCATCCATGTGAGTGAGCGTATCCGTGAGGACATCGATTATGTACTTTCCTTGGAACCGGATTTCATAGTGCACATGTGCGAGGCCTCCGACGAGGATATGCATAAGTGTTCCGATGCCGACATTCCTGTGGTTGTATGTGCCACATCCAACCTTTATTTTGGAAAGGTCCCTCCGATACGGAGGATGGACGATGCCGGTGTTCCATTGGCGATAGGTACCGATAATGCTATGTTGTGTCCGCCGGACATCTTGAAGGAGGCTGCCGTGTTCTCCTCCGTGGCGAGGCAACAGGGGTGTGCCTCCGAGGTAGCTGGCAAGGCACTTTTCTGTGGCGGGTCTAAATGCTTAATTACGCGTAACAGAATAGGGTGGGATGTCGGGGACCGTATGGTTCCTTGCGTGCTCGATCCAGATGCGATCCGGGTCGATTGAATCCATGTGCGGTCCCGATATGAGGTATTCAAATGGCATTCACGAAGATTCTCGTTCCCACTGACGGAAGTGAGTTCACGAAGGCAGCCATAAGACAGGCTGTAGAGCTTGCGAAGGTCACTGGCGGGTCAATCACAGCATTGTATGTCATCGATCAGACGGTGTTCGGCAACGTTCCCATCGACTCGTCCGTCAATGCGATCTACGATATGATGGACAAGGAAGGTCACAACGCAACCGCATTCGTCAAGTCTCTGGGAGAGGAGAACGGTATCGATGTCAGTGAGATTGTGGTGAGCGGATCACCTGTGAAGGCCATCGTGGAGGCTTCGAAGGATTTCGAATTGATTGTAATGGGAACTCTTGGAAGGACAGGGTTCGCAAAATTCATGATGGGTAGTGTAGCGGAGAAGGTCGTAAGATTCGCTAAATGTCCCGTAATGGTTGTAAAGTCATCAGAGGCGGAAACCAAATGAAAACTGTAGCAGACGTAATGACAAACATGCCGATCGTCGTGCAGGTTCCAGGTAACAGGAACGACGCGATCAACATAATGGTAAGGAACAAGTTGACTGGACTCCCGGTCGTCCGTTCTTCCGACGGACAGCTCATGGGAATCATCTCCAGAAGGGACGTTTTCAAGAATATGAAGGAGACGCAGCTCTCCATTCTCATGAAGAAGAATCCTCTCGTCATTGGTCCTGATGCATCCATCTCCGATGCTGCCAAGATCTTCTTCGAGAAGAGGATCCACAGGTTGCCTGTCGTTGAGAACAAGAAACTCATCGGAATCATCACCCCTACCGATTTGATCAAGGAGATTAAGAAGATGAAGAACATCTCCCTCACCGCCGAAGATGCAATCAGGGTCAAGTGTGCAACCTGTTACAAGGAGGATCCCCTTTCATACGTCGTCAAATCCATGAGGATCAGCGATGTTTCCGCCATGCCAGTTCTCGATGAGAATGGTAAGATGGTTGGAATACTCACCGACCGTGACTTATTCGTGGATCAGACGAAGGATGTCAACGCCATGAAGGAGATGGGTCTCGATGACACATGCATCTCCCTCGCAGGATACAGAAATGTCCTCCCTCTCTTCCATTTGGAGAACAACACTGATGCGTCCACCAGGAGTGTCAGCGAGTTCATGGTCAAGGATCCCACCAAGGTGTTCAAGAAGACCAAGCTCAGCGATGTTGCAAGGGTCATGTACGAGAACGACTTCGGTCAGATTCCCGTACATGGGGACAATGAGGAGCTCATAGGAATGATCTATGACGTCGATGTTCTCCTCGCACTCCTCGGTGAGAACAATGAGTAAGGACGTGGACCCTGCAGACCTTATGGGCCTTTGCAAACGCAGGGGTTTCATTTGGCCCTCCTTCGAGGTATATGGCGGAGTCGCAGGAATGTACGATTACGGACCTCTCGGTTGTGCACTCAAGAACAACATAGTCGAGGTCTGGAGGTCCATCTACAAGGGAAGGGAGGGTTTCGTCGAGATAGATTCCGAGACCGTAAATCCCAGAGAGGTCTTCAAGGCATCCGGTCATGTGGATGAGTTCGCTGATAAAATCACCTACTGTACGAAATGTCAGGCCCCATTCAGAGCCGATCATCTGGTGAAGGAGTTCTACGAGAACCCGGACGTCCTCTCCCTCAAGGAGTTGGATGAGGCATTCGTTAAGCATGGTGTCAAGTGTCCCGAGTGTGGAGGTGACCTTGGACCCACCGATGAGTTCAATCTCATGTTCAAGACCAACATCGGTCCCGGATCCAGCCGTGTCGGATACCTCAGGCCCGAGACCGCACAGGGTATCTTCGTCAACTACAACAACCTCTACAGGTACAACAGGGAGAAGCTTCCACTCGGAGTCATCCAGACCGGTAGGAGCTACAGGAACGAGATCGCTCCCAGGCAGGGAATGATCAGGATGAGGGAGTTCAACCAGATGGAGGTCGAACTCTTCGTCGATCCCGAGGACAAAGGATGGGTCAGGTATGATGCCATCAAAGACGAGAAGATCACCCTCGTACCTAACACCACCGAGCAGGCTGTGGAGATGACCATCGATGAGGCCGTCAACAAGGGTATCATCGCCAACAAGGTCCTCGCATACTTTGTTAACACCACCAAGCAGCTTCTTCTCAGGCTCGGAATCGATTCTGCAAGGCTCAGGTTCAGACAGCATCTCGAGGATGAGATGGCCCACTACGCAGCGGACTGCTGGGATGCCGAGGTCCTCCTTTCCTATGGATGGATGGAGATCACCGGTATCGCAGATCGCGGTTGTTGGGATCTCTCCAGGCATGCCCAGTTCTCAGGAACTGACATGTCCCATTTCAAGAAGTTCGACGAGCCTGTCGAGATGGAGGTAGACAAAGTTAAGGCGAAGCATAAGCTCCTCGGACCCAAGTTCAAGGCCAAGGCCAAGGACATCGCAGCACTCATCGAGGCTGCCGATCCCGAGATGGCTAGGTCTGGAAAGATCACGGTGGATGTCGATGGGGAGGCAGTGGAGCTCACAGATGAGTTCTACGAGGTCGTCCGTGTCACAGAGAAGGTCTCCGGTAAGAGGGTCATCCCCCATGTCATCGAACCCTCACACGGTCTCGACAGAATCTTCTATTCCATCCTCGAGCAGGCATACGACTACGATGAGAAGGAGGACTACACCGTTCTCCATCTCGCACCCGAGGTTGCACCAATCAAGGTCGGAGTGTTCCCACTTATGGAGAAGGATGGTCTCGATACCTATGCGATGGAACTCTATGAGAGACTTCAATCCGGAGGTATCGCATCCGTCTATGATGGATCAGGAACCATCGGAAAGAGGTATGCCCGTATGGACGAGGTCGGTACGCCCTACTGTGTCACCGTGGATTACGAATCCCTCGAGGGAGACCTCAGGGGAACCGTTACAATCAGGGACCGTGATTCAAAGGAACAGAAGCGTGTGCCTGCCGAGAAGGTCGGAGAAATCGTCCGTAAACTAATGTCTGGGGCGGATTTCGCAAAGATTTAAATATATTCTATATCGCCGAGGGTCCGAATCCGGCGCTCTCGGCGATCCATATTTAAACGGATTCCCACCTTCCGAACCTTATAATTCCTATAAACTTGGCTAGAAATACGAGGTTATATATCCTCATGAAATCGATTTTATCTATGAGGTGTAAAAGTGGGAATTGTAGATCTGCAAGATCACAAGAAGCTCGAGATCCTGCGTTCGCAGATCGAAGGCTTCAAGGTATCCGACGTGATGGACACCGAATACCCGACACTTTCCCCCGAGGATCGTGTCAAAGATGCTCTGGCCGCGATGAAGAAGTCCGGCTATCAGGACGTTCCCGTCATTGAGAACGGCAATTATGTTGGAATGATGGGTTATGGAATACTCCTGAGGAAGAAGGGCATCACTGGAGATATGAAGGTAAGGAACCTGATGTCAGGTGCACCTACCGTCGCAGAGGGAGACAACCTCATGGATGTCTCCGAGAAGATGGTGTCCAACAACAGCAGGCAGATCGCTGTTGTAAGTGGTAACTCCAAGAAGAAGATAGTTGGAGTCGTATCGAGGGGCTCGATCGTAGAGGTCGTCTCTTCACTGAAGACCATCAACGAGATCAGGGTATGGGAGGTCATGACCAATCCTGTGGAGTACGTCAAGGACGACGATACTTTGGATAAAGCCATTGAACTCATGAGGTCCCTAGATATCCGTACAGTCCCGGTCGTTGAGGCTGATGGAAAGGTCAAAGGAGTCATCGGAATGAAGGAGGTAATCGATACCAATGATGGATATCGTAGCCTTGCGGATCTCGGCGACACCAAGATCTCCGTATCGTCCGTATGTACCAATCACGCAGAAACGATCACCTGGGACAGTGATATCGAGGAAGCGGCGGAGATCATGTGTAAGACCGGTATCTCCACACTCCCTGTACTTGAATCGGGATCGGCTGTCGGTGTGATAACGCAGTACGATATCCTTGAAATCGTTGCAGCATGCAGACAGAGGGAAATGCTCTTCGTCCAGCTCAGTGGACTGTCTGATAGCGATAAGGAGTATTCCGATCAGATCTATGAGTTCATTCAGGGTGAAGTGTCCAAGATCTCCAAGGTTGGAAACCCATCCTCTTTGACCTTCCACTATGGAAAGTACAACGAGGGCGGTGACAGACAGAAGTACAGTGTCAGTGGAAGATTGGCATTGGACAGTGAGGTGTTCACGGCGAAAGAAGTAGGCTGGGACATCGTGAAGGTCTCCAACGATCTGATGAGAAAACTCACTGCGGCCGTCATGGAGCGTAAGGACGCGAAAGACACATACCGCAAGAGAAAGAAGTGATCCCGGAAGGGATCCTTCAAACCTCTTTCATTTTTATATCTGGCACTATCTAATGTGGGCTCAAATACCCATCTTACGCACATCCTGTGGTCATATGTAGATTCATACATTATATGCACATGTCTGGAACCTCATCCTCTGTATGCGATGTATAAATTGTTTCACATTCCGTTCATGATGTTTACTTGAACATAGCCAGCGTGGTCATACCTATGACAATTGCACTTCGGACCAAGTATTGGGAGAGATAGGTCTTATTGTGCATCCACTCACCAGATTCCATGGAATCTGGCTATTTTCTGTAAAATCGGCCCGGTTGCTTTCGGATGGATGTGTCAGACAATTGCTACCAATCCATAGGTAGCGATTCATGGGGTCATAGCTTCTATGCTGGCTCGGCAAACCCTTATTTATCTTCCCTTAATAGGGGGTGGTATGTCGCAATACGACTGTGCTTCCATCGAAAAACGTTGGCAGGAGATGTGGAGGGAGGATGCGGTCTACCGCTTCGACCCCAAGTCTGACAAGCCAATCTATAGCATTGACAATCCCCCAAGGTACACCTCCGGCCCCCTCCATCTCGGACATGCAACCGGATATTCCTTGATCGACTTCGCAGCCCGTTACAAGAGGATGAAGGGATTCAACGTGTTCTTCCCCCTCTGTTTCGATGTCAACGGAACTCCCATCGAGGTCAAGGTTGAGAAGAAGCACAACATCACAAAGTTGGACCTTCCCAGAGCAGAGTACAGGAAGCTCTGTTCCGAATATGCCAATGGATTCATCGATGAGATGACCCACCACTTCGAGATCCTCGGAGAGAGTATGGATCCTAGCATCTACTACCAGACCGATGCTCCGTACTACAGAAGGGTCACTCAGATCTCCTTTGCAAAGCTGTTCAAACAGGGTCTCGTGTACAAGGCCAATTTCCCCGTCAACTGGTGCCCCAGGTGTATGACCGCTCTCGCGGATGCCGAGGTCGAGTACGAGGACAACGTCAACAAGCTCAATTACATCAAATTCCAGATTTCCGGTGGTTCCCCCGACGAGTACGTCATGGTCGCAACCACCAGACCCGAGCTTCTCTGCACCTGTAAGTGCGTCGCGGTCCACCCCGACGACAAGGAGAAGCAGCATCTGATCGGAAAGGAACTCGTCGTTCCTCTCACCGGCAGGCTGGTCAAGGTCATCTCCGATCCCAAGGTCCAGATGGAGTACGGAACCGGAAACGTCATGATCTGTACCATCGGAGACAAGGACGATCTCGAGTGGGCGATGAAGTACCACTTCGAGATGGAGAAGGGAATCGACGAGACCGGTAAGATGACCGAGCTCGCAGGCAAGTATGCAGGCATGCCCGTAAAGGAAGCACGCGAGGCAGCCATCCAGGACCTCAAGGACCAGGGCATCCTTGTCAAGCAGGAGGACAACCCTCAGAACGTCTCCATCTGTTGGAGATGTCACACCCCCATCGAGTACCTTCAGGTCCCCCAGTGGTTCCTCAAGACCACTTCCCTCAAGGAGCAGGTCCTCAAGAGGGCGGATGAGATTAAATGGTATCCCGAGTTCATGAAGATCAGACTCCAGGATTGGACCAATTCCCTCGCATGGGATTGGGTCCTCAGCAGGCAGCGTATCTTCGCAACCCCCGTTCCCGTTTGGGAGTGCGAGAAGTGCGGTCACGCGGTCTGTGCAACCGAGGAGATGTGTTATTGTGATCCGACCGAGGACAAGCCTCCGGTCGAGAAGTGTCCCGAGTGTGGCGGAGAACTCATCGGCTGTACCGATGTCTTCGATACTTGGATGGACTCCTCCGGATCCGCGCTGTACAACACCTTCTGGGAGAGGGATCCCGAACTTCACAAGAAGATGTTCCCCATGTCCATGAGGCCACAGTCTCACGACATCATCAGGACCTGGGCATTCTATTCCATCCTCAGGTCCGAGCAGATCGAACAGTGCAGGCCTTGGGACGATGTGATGATACACGGATTCATCATGGCACCCGACGGAACCCCAATGCACTCCTCGATCGGAAACGTCATCGACCCCATCCCAATCCTTGAGAACTACGGTGCGGACGCACTCAGGTACTACGCAGCCACCTGTTCACTCGGAATCGATCACGCATTCAGGGAGAAGGATGTCATCCGTGGAAAGAAGCTCTCCATCAAGGTCTTCAACATCGGACAGTTCGTCAGCAGATTCATCAAGGATGTCCCCAAGACCTGTGACACCCTCAGGACCGCGGACAAGTGGATCATCAGTAAGTTCTCCAAGGTCGTCAAGGCTGTCACCGAGTACTTGGATGTCTACCAGTTCGACAAGGCGATGAAGGAGGTCGAGGGATTCATCTGGCACGAGTTCGCGGACAACTACGTCGAGATGGTGAAGGCAAGGTCCGACGACGCTGTCAGGTACACCCTTTACAACGTCTTCCTCGGATGCATCAAGATGCTCGCCATCTTCCAGCCCCACATCACCGAGGATGTCTACCAGGAGCACTTCCAGGCGATCGACGGAAACAAGTCCATCCACCTCACTGCATGGCCTGAGCCCATGTTCATCGATGAGGATGCGGAGGTCGAGGGTAATGCACTTTCCGAGGTCCTCGCAGAGATCCGTGCATGGAAGTCCGAGAGGAAGATAGCACTCAACGCCGAGCTATCCATGATCGAGTTCGTCGGTGCAGAGGCAAAGCTCTTGGAGTCCTCTAAGGCAGATATCTCCGAGACCACCAAGGCCAAGGAAGTAGTCATCGCACCCGAGGCCGATCTCACCGAGGAGATCGTCGCCATCAAGCCCCTGCACAAGGTCCTTGGACCTGCATTCAAGGCTGAAGCAAAGGCGATCGTCGCGGCTGTCGCGGCGATGGATGTAGCAGATGCGGCAAAGATGCTCCAGGCAGGTGCGATCGAGGTCGAGATCGATGGAAACAAGGTCTCTGTCGGTGCGGAGTACTTCGAGACCGAGAAGCGCCTCATGCTTGACGGAAAGGCTGTCGAGACCATCCAGGTCGGAAACATCCTAGTTCTCGTTGAGCTCTGAGGGCAAACAAATTCCCGGCTTCGGCCGGGTTTTCCTATTAGAAATAAGTTGGGGCTCGCGCCCCATGGTGGTTTCAGAAGTCTTCCATATACTCTTTGAGGTCCTGGGGACAGATCTCCTTACAGAAGTCCAATGTGGCGGTGACTTTCTTCTTCTCACATGTTTTGTGCAATGTTTCCGCCATCTCGTCAGTCCATGCAATCTGGAAGTTGGAGATATTCCAGGCGGATTCGAAGGTTTCCACATCGGTACCGCAGACCTCAGCACATATGCTCGTGCAATCCTCGAGGTTATCGGGGTCGTTCATGTATTCGGTCGCATCGTCCAATGCGGAGAGGAATTTCTTGATGTCGTCCTTCTTCTCTTCATAGATGTCCTTCTTGGTGATGTATACGGAAAGTCCGTAGGAGCCGATGTCCTCGTTGGATCCGACAACATAACTGTCGGCGATGGATGCGATTGCTTTGTCAGGATACGGTTGGCTGGCGGCCATGATATGGATTTCTCCAGCATCCATGGTGGAGACGAGCTGATTGGCCTTGATATCCTTCAGAGTCACGGTCTTATTGGCGGTCTCTCCGAAGTCGTTGAACGAGATCTCCATGGCTTTGAGCCATGACTTCAGTTCGGATTCTGTGGTGGAACCTCTTTGCACTCCAACAAGGATTGTTCCATCGAGGGCATTTGCAGCATTTTCGAAGGACGCTCTGACACTAGCTTCGTTGTTTCCTTCGAATTTTACGAGGGCCCTGTCACCGGTCATTTCGGGGGATGCGACCCACACCTGTCCGCCTGTGTACCTGTTTGTACCGCAGAGTACAACGATATCGTCCCCATATTGTTTGATGGCCGAAGCGACAGGTCCCTCTCCAGTTGCTGCGATGTCAACGACGCCAGTCATCAACATGTTGACGGAATCGGAACCACTGCCACTTACGGGTACAGATTCAACATTGACACCATTGTTCGAGAATATGCCCTTCTGATCCGCGATTATGTGAGTCTCATAGGCACTCTTCTTGAGATAAGATACCTTGAGATCAGCATCATCATCGTCCTGTAGGAGGTAATATGCTCCCACACCAGCGAAGGCGATGAGCGCCACAGCCAATATTGCAATAATCTTCCTCGTATCCATTTTTTCACCTATCAGTTGGAGCAGGAGCATGTGGGCATCAGTGCCAGTATCTCCTTCTTTAGTTTGATCATATCATAGGACATCGGGTCACGGTACAGGTTCTCATCGAGTCTCCATTCTTTGATCACCTTTCCGGGAGAGCTCGATAGGAGCACGATCCTGGTGGAGAGTTGTATCGCTTCATCAATGCTATGGGTAACGAAGACGACTGTCTTCTTCCTCTCTTTCCATATCTTGACGATATCCTTGTCGAGTTTGGTACGCGTCTGTTCATCCAATGCGGAGAACGGTTCATCCATCAGAAAGACCTCCGAGTCCATCGCGAGAAGTCTTGCAATCGCGACCCTCTGTTTCATTCCACCAGACAGGAGATTCGGTCTGTAGTCTGCGAAGTTCTCCAATCCTACAGCCTTCAGAGCTTTCAACGCGATTTCCTTCCTGTCCTTCTCGGGGACCTTCTTACATTCAAGTGCCAGCTCTATATTGGAACGAACGGACATCCAGGGGAGAAGACTGAACTCCTGGAACACCACTCCTCTTTCCGGAGAGGGACCTTCGATCTCATTGTCCTTGAACAATACCTTTCCGAGGGTTGGCCCCTCGAATCCTGCGATCATGTTAAGTATCGTTGTTTTACCGCAGCCTGATGGTCCGATGATGGTTATGAACTCCCCTTCCTCGATGTTTAGGTTCACTCTGTCCAGAACTACTCTGGCATCATCCATCCTCCTGGTCGTGTAGTATGCCTTGGACACTTCGGACAATCTGATCTGGCTCATCAATATCCCTCCTCCATTCCGAGTTTATGACGGGCATACTTCTCTATGGAAGAGAAGATGATCTTGTCGATGAACAGACCCATGGCACAGATGACTACGATGCATCCGAAAGCCCCTACGAAGTCGAGATTGTCACGGAGGAATTCCATGGCGGATCCCAGACCTATGCCTGTTCCAATGAGCATTTCGGCTGCGATGAGGACTCTCCAGGCACTGCCAAGGCCAATCCTCAGGCCACTGATTATCGATACGAGTGCATAGGGAATCAGCACCTTGATGAACATTATGGATGGGGTAGCACCCATCATTCCTGCCGCACGTATGATGGTCTGAGGTACCATCCTGATTCCTCCAGCTACATTGGTGGTAATCACCATACAGGAGACGGCGAAGATGATGAAGATCGATGCATCGTCCCCGAGACCGAACAGAAGGAGTGCGATGGGCACCCAGGCTAAACCTGGGATGGATTGGAACACAGTCACTGGTACAATTCCTATTGAATATATCTTGGAGTAAAACCCGAGGATTGATCCGATAATTACACCTACGATGGAAGCAAGCAGGAACGCGATCACCAATCTTTTAAGACTGGCACATAGGTGTTCCAGGATGTTCTTGCCGGTTCCGTATATGTCCACGTCGAGGTGATCGAACACATAGGCGATGGATTCGGCGGGTGTGGGGAATCCCATCGCAAGTCCGCGGATATCGTTACAATACCATGCCATGCATTGCCATATGAACAGGGTAAGGACTATTCCGAGGGCAAAGAGCAATACCGTTTTCACAAGATTGGGGAAGAATGCGGATTTCATCTCTATGTGGCCGGATTCTGGACAACCCTTAGCGAGTTGTGATGCAATCCTTCTGTCATTGGCTGAGGATACGCTCATGATATCAGAATAATATGTTATTGAGTAATGAATATATCAATTTATTTCAAAATAAAATAATTATTTTTTAGTTAAATCGATTGTGAAACCAATGATTCGAATCGATGGAAGGGCATATATCGAATCGAATGCATTTTCGTTCGATAACTATGAGAAAGGATCTTGGAGTCAAACCCTGCATCTATCCCGAACCTGTACTCATCCTCGCCGCATATGGGGAGGATGGCGTTCCATGTGCGATGAATGCCGCATGGGGCGGTATCCATGAGGAGAATGAGATCTTCGTATGTCTCGATCCCGATCATAAGACTACAGAGAACATCCTTCTTCGCAAGGAGTTCACAATCAGTATCGGTACGGAGGAGTATGTCGCCGCATGCGATTATGTGGGTATCGTTTCCGGAAAGGATGTGCCAGATAAGGTTGAGAGGGCGGGATTCACCGTCACCAAGAGTGAGAAGGTGGACGCACCCATAATCAACGAACTTCCCATGGCCATCGAGTGCAGGATGAAGTCCTTCGATAGTGCCAGATGTGAACTTATAGCAGAGATTGTAAACATCAGTGTTGATGAGAGCGTCCTCAATGAGAATGGCTGTGTGGACCCGATCAAGATGAGGCCGATAATATACGACGGTCTCAACAAGGATTACTATGGATTCGGAAAGGTAGTTGGTAAGGCCTTCTCCGATGGGAAGAAACTCAAGTGATTATGGCCGGTCATCGGTCCATTCACAAATCAAACATCCGGGCGATGGTATCATATACCAGAAGCCCGCACTATTAATTATGAAGGGACAACTCTACGCAGCCTACGTACTGACGGTTTTGGCATTCATCTTCGCCATCACCAATTTGGCGGCATATCTTGCAGCCGGATTCGATAACACCGATAATTTTACCGGTAACCTTTTGCCATTGATCCTTGCAATCTGTTTCGGTGTGGCCACCTTCACTATGTACAAGAGACACCCTGCAGGATGGGTCGCATTCCTCATCGGTATCGTCATTCTTCTTGTACAGTCGATCATGGCAGTGTCGCTCTCCAATCTTTCTGCGATCACTACCGTTTGCGTCTATCTGTTCATGGTCTTCTATCTCATCGATGACCATGTCATGAGGATGTTCAGTATCAGAAAGTAAAACCTTATTCAAATCGTTTGGATCCAAACGCCCCCGAGAGGGGGCGTCATGGGATCTCATTCTTCAATGACCTTGACGGTGATGTGCTTACCCTTGTGCTTGCACTTGGTAAGGTCCATCGTCATCCTGTTCGCGAAATCCCTGTGGACCTCTACGATGCTGGAATCATCGGACATATCGATCTTTCCGATCGCGATATCCCTTATTCTTGCATTGCGGATGATGAAGTCTGCTAAGGAGACCTTGTTGTATCCGTCACCTTTTCCAAGATTGACCTTGAATTTGGCCATTCCGAACGGGTCGGAGATCTGGTCGTAGTCAACGACCTTCTTGATCCTGGGTTTGATCTCGGGGTCTTCGGGAACAGCCATCTTCTCTATGACCATATCGACCCTTCTCTGGAACTCGGTGACGAGGTGTTCCTCTCCGGATGTGACGAAGGATATTGCCGTACCTTCCTTTCCAGCACGACCGGTCCTTCCGATCCTGTGGATGTAAGTGTCCACGCTCTCCGGCATATCATAGTTGATGACACAGGAGATGTCCTCGATGTCCAGTCCCCTTGCGGCCACATCGGTAGCGATGAGGATGTCGATCTTGTCGTTCCTGAGGTCGTTGATGACCCTCTCCCTCTTGGACTGTGGGAGAGAACCGTGGATTGCCTCGAGTTTGTAATCGAACTTCTCCAATCTCTCCTCGAGGAGGTCGACCATCTTGATGGTCTGACAGAAGATGATCGCCTTGGGCTTCATGATGTCAAGGATCTGACAGAGTGCCCAAGACTTGTTGCGCCTTCCGACGGAGATATAGTACTGTTTGGTGAGGTCAAGTACGATCTCGTCCTGTGAGACGGTGATCTCCTTCGCATCGTTGGTGTATGCGTATGCGAGCTGCTTGACGTTCTCGTCCATTGTCGCGGAGAACAGCAGGGTCTGCCTGTCCTTAGGCATGGGGCGCATGATGTCCTCGAGATCCTCGATGAATCCCATCTCGAGCATCCTGTCCGCCTCATCGAGAACGAGCACTTTGATCTCAGCGAGGTTGAGTGCACCCTGCTTCATCAGGTCCTTCACCTTTCCGGGTGTTCCTGCGATGATGTCCGCACCCTTCTTTATCTCCTTTATCTGATAGTCGATGTCCGCCTTCGCACCTTTTCCTCCGTATACGGGGACACAGACGTGTCCGGTGTACTTTGCGAGTTTGGACATCTCTCCGTATGCCTGGAGTGCCAACTCCCTGGTGGGAAGGAGGATAATCGCACTTGGGAGCTTGGAGTTAGCAGGAATCCTGCTAAGGAGGATGGATCCGAATGCTCCGGTCTTTCCTGTTCCGGTCTGTGCCTGTGCTATGAGGTCCCTGCCTGCGGCTCCATCCTCGATGGATGCTACCTGGATCGGTGTGGGTTCGTTCCATCCCATGTCGGCCATTGCCCTTGCGATAATCTCGGGGATGCCCACATCCGTGAAATTACTGATCATAATCGATTACTCTCCTGCCTGAGACTCATACTCAGACACTCATATGTTACGCGCGTGTATTGGAGTATGGGTTAAATAGCTATGCTCCTAGGATGAAATCCTGTATGCGATACCGTGTCCGTATTGGGGTTGATTTTCAGGACTTTCATATCCCTCATCCATTGTTTCATTCACTGGGTCATACATTGGATTATATAGCCAACTTGTGATATCGGTAATAGATGTCAGATTCCAAACGCGGTAAGGCTTTGATGGTACTTGGAACGACCTCCGACGCAGGGAAGTCCGTTACGAACATGGCCATCTGTCGTATCCTGAGCAATATGGGATATCGCGTATGCCCATTCAAATCTCAGAATATGAGTCTCAATGCCAAACCCACTTCCCATGGGCATGAGATCTCTATGATACAGGAGTTGCAGTGTATAGCGGCACGTGTCGAGCCATCGTTCCGTGTCAATCCGATCCTTTTGAAGCCAACCAGCGATATGAAGTCCCAGGTGGTCGTGGAGGGCAAGGTCTTCGGCACTTACGATGTAGGGTCATACTATTCGGATTTCATTCCGAACCATTCATTCGATATCGTACGCGACAATATCGGTGCATTGTTGGAACAGTACGATTTCGTGGTGATGGAGGGGGCCGGTTCCCCTGCGGAGATAAACATCTATGAGAAGGACATAGCCAATATGCGTGCGGCCGAGGTGGCCGATGCGGATTGTATACTCGTCACAAATGTGGAATGGGGCGGGGCCTTCGCATATCTTCTGGGTACGATAATGTTGATGCCTGAGAGTGATCGGAGCAGGATCAAGGCCGTCATCTACAACAATCTTCGTGGATCGCCGGAATCCATAAGGTCGGGTGCCGAGGAGATCCAGAGAATCACCGGTATCCCTGTATTGGGTATAGTACCGCATATACCCAATCGCCTTCCGAAGGAGGATTCGGAATGTTTCCGCGGTGTGAAGGAGATCGGAGAGGGATCTGCTGTCATCGGAGTGATCAAAGTACCGAGGATATCCAATTTCACAGACATCGACCCTTTATATGGTGAGGACGTGACGGTAAGGTTCGTTACTGAGCCAGATGAGTTGAATGGTTGTGATGCAATCGTCCTCCCGGGAACTAAGAACACACTTTCTGACATCCAGTGGATGAGGTCGACCAGGATCGCGGACAGAGTACTGGAACTTGCAGGAAAGGTGCCGATTCTTGGAATATGTGGCGGATACCAGATGCTGGGTAAGAGGCTCTTCGACCCCCATGGCATGGAGGACCCATCGATAAAGGAGATGGATGGTCTGGGTCTTTTGGATGTGGATACATATTGGGATAGTGATGAAAAAGTGACCACAAGGAATGCGGCTACATTCATCCGTACAGGGGAGAAGGTCAAAGGGTACCAGATCCATATGGCACAATCCAATGTCCGGGGAAGACCTCTGTTCGATATCGATGGTGAGGATGAAGGATGTTGTGATGATGACAATATGATCTATGGAACATATCTCCATGGGGTTTTGGAAGCACCCACATTCCGCAAATTCTTCCTCAACCTCATCAGGCCAGGTCTGGCTAAGGAATCCTTGGAGAGTGATTATAGCCTCAATGTGGAGTTGGAGGTCGCAAGGGTGAGTGCAAAGATCAAGGATTCTTTGGATATGGATCTGTTTTCCAAACTGTTCCTGGAGGTGGAGTGATGGCCTTAATGATCTGGGGTACATCGTCCAATGCCGGAAAGACCATTGTCTGTTCCATCCTCTGTAGGCATCTTCACAGAATAGGTATCGATGTGGTTCCGTTCAAAGGTTCCAATCTCTCATTGAACTCATACGTCACGGATTCCGGTGCGGAGATCGGTATGGGTCAAGCCTTACAATCCTGGGCATGTGGAAAGGAACCTGTAGCTGAGATGAATCCGATTCTTATCAAACCTGAAGGGAATGGAAAGATGCAGTATGTGATCGATGGTCGTGTTCATACTCCAAAACCAGAGAGATCGGATATGCTGGTACATGCGTGTGATGCGTTCGATTCCTTATCTGCTGGTCATGAGGTCGTTATCTGTGAGGGATCAGGTTCTCCCTCCGAAATCAATTTGATGGAAGGGGATATCGCGAATATCGGAATGGTCCGGGAGAGGTCCATGGATGTCATACTAGTTGGTGATATCGAACGCGGAGGCATGTTCGCAGCGATATATGGTACGTGGTTGCTTACTCCGGCCGATATAAGATCCAGACTCAAAGGATTCATAATCAACAGATTCAGAGGTGATGTATCGATACTCGATTCCGGTATAAGGGAATTGGAGAATCGTACGGGAATGAGATGCCTCGGGGTGATGCCATATGTCAGGGACATCATACTTCCGGAGGAGGACTCCGTATCGATACGCAAGAGGTATGACGGTACATTCGAAGATATAAGAGCCAGATACAATGAATCCTTAGATAGGTTGACGGATGTCGCCGAGGCCAATCTGGATTTCGCTTACCTGGAATCACTCATTTGAGCACTCTTGGTATGAGAGTATTGAGGGGCACTAACTCTCCCTCTCCTATGTCGGTTTCGAAGGTCGTCCAGAATGGGACCTCGATCGGAAGGTGCTCCCCTGTTATGGATGATGTTCCATGATCGATGAAGTACATTATCCTGTCACAATCAGAGAAGTATTCCTCCATCTTCTTATCGACATGTTCCAGTATCTCTACCTTACGGCGCCAATCCTTCATGTGGCTATATTCATCGATCTCATCCAAATGAAGGAACACGTTACCCTTGTCCAGGGCCTCTCTTGCTGCCGGAAACCTTTCATCCAAGTCCTCTATAATCTCTGTATCGTATCCTAAGGATGCACATACACCCAAAGATGTCGGACTGTCCGAGAATGCTTTGAGATTATCCAGACATTCGAATCTTGGATATTGGTCCGCAAAACGTCCACAGCCCCATGGGTAATCCGTGATGCCACCCATGATTTCAGCGACCTTTTCCACTAGCAGTCCCAATTCACCCGGTACCTTCACATATTCTGCATCCACAGGGGGCCCAGGGAGTTCTGGCACATTGTCCGATTTCATCGTGAGGATCGCACGTCCATTGATGAAGAACTTGATCTGTGGATCGTATTTCTTCAAAATATGGAAATTGCCCATTATATTGGATTCCAAATCATCGCAAAAATCGGGTGAATCGTATGCCCATCTTACCATCCCGTCCCCAATCCTTGCAGGACTGAGTCTGTATGCTGTCCTATCATCCATATCCATGCCCAGACCCAGTGCTTCTAGGACTGCTCTCTGTAACAGTGGCGGATGACCGGTGAAGAACTCGTTGAGGAACAGATGTGTGTACCCTCTTCCCGTGGTCATGCCCTTCGTGTGCATGTTTGACATTATGAATGGCATGTTCGCTGCTTCCATCGGTTTCTTTCCGCCCAATTCCGGGTTGGGGTGGTCCTCTGCACCATCGAGAAGTACGAACAGTGTGTTCATTGTATCACATTCAATGCTATTGCGCTCTGACCTACGGATATCCCTCCATCCCCATTAGGGACACGGTTGTGGAATATCGGTGTGAATCCAAGCAGTTCGACATGTCTACGGAATATGTCGCTTATCGGTATGCTGTATGACACTCCCCCAGTTATACCTATTTCACGTATGCCCTTCTTGGAAGCCGAATCACAGGCCGTTTCTACCATCTTCGATATGACGGAATCCACGACACTGATCGCAACATCCTCCTTCTTCAGACCATCTATGGCAGTGAACAGATGTGCGGTGCGGATTTCGCCGTTCACGATCTCGGTATCGAATCCTTCGATGACTTTTCCTTTCCTGAGTAGGGGTTCCATCTTCATGGCCGGTTCGCCATCGTAGGTGCGTTCTGTACATACGTCCAAGGAGTATGCGAGAGCGTCCAACAATCTACCGAACGAGGAGGTGCGTACGCTACGTGACATCATCTTGGAGAACACGTCAGCAGTGCGGTCGTCCACATAGGGAGTTTCGGATCCGTTTATGGAATCTATTGCGAATTTCAATCTCCTGATATCATACAATGCCTTGTCCCCTCCGAGTAGCGGGATGTATTGGAGGTGGGCGAGCCTGTCATATTTGTTGAGGTCAGCGAACATGACCTCCCCTCCCCACGCATTACCATCGTCTCCATGACCCGTACCATCCAAAGTGAGGCATACCATCTCGTCATGCTCAGAATCCACCATCAAGGATGCACAATGTGCCCAGTGGTGTTGTACCTCTATAGTCTTGGAACAGGTACGTTCTGCGAGTGATTTGGCATATTTCCTGTTCGCATAACCTGGATGAAGGTCCATCGCCACGATCTGAGGTTCACAACCCGTCATTTTTATTAGGGAATCGGTGGCATCTTTAAGATAATCCACGACACCGAAGGATTCTCCGTTACCGATGTGTTGTGTGGTGAAGATGCGTCCGTTGGTAGCTACGGAAGCAGTGAGATTCTCCTGTGGACCTACCGCAACCGCATCTCCCTTCAATCCAAGGTCCAGATATGAAGGAATGTGCCCTCTGGATTTACGGAGGAAGTAGGTGTTCTTACCATACAGTTTCATCACGGAATCATCTGCACGGTTGACGATTCTCTGGTTGTGTAGGAGATACATGTCCGCGTTGAGTTCGAAGATCCCCTCATCGTTGAGTATCATCGGTTCCCCGGGGACATTGGCAGAGGTCATTACCGCCGCATCGGACTTCAGATAATCGAAAAGTAGGTACTGCATCCCCGAGTATGGGAGGAACATACCTACAGTGTCCAACCCTGGCGAGGATGCCTCGGGCATGGTATCCTTTTTTCTGACAAGAACGATGGGCCTATGTGGAGATAGGATCTGTTCCATCTCCTCGTCGGTTGGATCGGAGTATTTCATTATCGTGTCCGCATCCTTCGCCATGATGGCGAAGGGTTTCTGTTTCCTCCCGTACCAGTCCCGCAATTCCTGAATCCTGTCGATGGTGGCACATATATGCATACCGCCCCAGCTCTTAGCAACACCTATTTTGCCCATATCGAGGAGTTCTGCGAATCTTCTGATCGGATCTCCATCCATTGGGTTTCCATCAGAATCCACAAGCCTGTAGGATGGTCCGCAATGCGGACAACATACCGTTTGATGGTGGAATCTCCTATCCGTCGGGTCTGAGTATTCCTTGGAACAGTGTTCACACATGGGATAATCGCCCATGGATGTACGTTGACGGTCGTACGGCATCGATTCCATGAGGGTGAAACGTGCACCACATTCGGTACATGTGGTGAATGCATATCCTGCACGTCTTCCGTTACCTCTCATCTCTGCTAGACAGGATGGACATATTGCGGTATCGGTAGGGATGCCGATACCGTGACCGCCGTCATCTGATTCGATTATGGAGAATCCGTTCAGACCTTTCGATATGGGGATATCCTCGATATCACACGATTCGATGTGGGCGAGTGCGGGCAATCTGGTTTCAAGGAGGTCCATGAATCCCGCATCCGCGTCCACATCGATCACTACGTTGGCACCATTGTTCCTTACAGTGCCCTTGAGGCCGAGTTCGGTGGCCAGTCTGTAGACCGTAGGTCTGAATCCCACGCCCTGTACAGTACCGGTCACCGTGAATCTCATGACAGTTCACCCTATTCATTCGGCCTCGGGCTCTACCCTTTTTAGGCGGACCAGGTTTATGCTGTACTGGTTGTATGGGATCTCGATGTCGTTCTCACAGAACGCGTTGAAGATCTCATGACGGATCCTTCCTGCGATACTACCGTAGTTCTCGTGATCGTTGACGATGTACGAGAGTCTGAGGTTGATACAGTTGCGGTCCACATTGTCGAATGTGATTATTGGCGAATCCATCATCTGATCAACGATCACATCGGGGCTTGCAAGTGCCTTCTCCATCATGATCTCCTTGGCCTTGGAGACATCGGTGTCATAGGAGACGGAATAGTAGTCATATACCCTGTAGAGCACATTGTCCCTGGTCATGTTGGTCATGGTACCGTTCATGATGGTGTTGTTAGGGATGGTGACCATCTCCTCGTTGGACCAACTCTTGAACCTGGTGGTCATGTATCCGACTTTGTCGACGACCAATGTCGTGGATACGTCCACGTCCATCTTGATCTTGTCATCCTTGACGAATGGGCGTTCTGCCAACAGGATCACTCCGCTGAGGAACTGGTTGATGATGTTCTTGGCACCGAGCGAGAGTCCGGTGGTCAGCAGACCCAATGTGGTTATGATGGATACCAGGTTCACACCATAGACTGCTAATGCGACGGACACTGTGATCAGGACGATGATCACCTCTGCTATGATCAGAAATAGCGGGATGATGGACGGATCGAACCTGCCATCGTTACCTGCCCTTCTTCCGATAGATTCGATCTCAACCCTGACGATCTTCCAAACGATGATTCCTCCGAATATGACGAACAGGAATTGGGACAGTTCGGTGAATGCTCCCACGATCTCCACGTCGATTCCGAACACGTTCATGGAGTTTGCAAGTCCATAGAGTATCACGATTCCGAAGATGAACTTTCTCATCTGGTTGAGCCTCTTTCTGGCATCTCCGGTGTCGGATTTCTCCCTTCTGAAGATCAGATGGTAGATCAGGATCGCTACAGCGATGGATATGACGGTTCCTGCGATGATCCATATCAGGAGCGTTATCAGAGCCGTGGAAAGGGGTGCATTGAACGGTGATGGGAGTGGGTTGTCGAACATTCCCAATATGTTGTTGAAACTCTCCTCGTTGTTGTATGTGGAGAACGTGTTGACAGTGATTGTCAGGTTCTCGGACACGACATTGTTGGATCCTCCCATACCGAAACATTCCGCACTGATGGTCAGGGGGCCACTGTCCTTGGTCGCATATTTTATCGTACCGAGTGTGACCGTTATTGTCTGGATATCGCCCTTTCCGAGTATGAATTCGGAGGTGCTGAACGATACGGAGTAACTGTCGTTCTCATGGGTCGCTTCCAATTTTACATCAAATGTGTCGTCGTTGATGGAGTAGTTTCCGATGTTGATCTCGAACGTATCCGAACTGTTGGAGAGCAGGTCGATGGATGTCGTGTTCGTATAGAGTACGATATCGCCGCTCGCCGCATCGGAATCCATCGTTGACATCGGTATGGACATGGTCAGAATGACCATGAGTGCGATGACAATTGTGATCGGGTTCCAAGTCCTCATGGTCATTCCTCCATGTGTACGTCGACTATGTTATGGGGTACCTTGATACCTTCAGCATGGAGCTTCCTGTAGATAGCCTCCCTGATCTGACATGGTACCGTGTACGAGAGTTCGTGATCCGTGAGCACGTATGTGACCCTGAGGCGGATCGAGGACGCATCCATCGAGTAGAATCTGAACGAGGGCATGTCCTTACTTCCATCGGTGATGACCTGTGGGTGTGCACTCACGATGGAGAGCATGATCTCCTTGGCTTTGTCGATGTCGGCACCGTAGTCCACATCGATGTATTCGTAGATCTTGTAAGACTCGTCGTTGTAGGTGATGTTCGTGATCATCGAGGACATGACCTTGCTGTTGGGGACCCTGAACACCTCTTCGTTCAGCCAATTCTTGAATTCTGTGTCCATGACCCTGATCTTCCTGACGATGAGGACATTGGTGTCCGTACCCAATCTTACCTTGTCACCGATACGGAACGGACGTGTGGCCATGAGTTGGATACCACAGAAGAACTGATTGAGCGTCTCCTGTGCACCCAGGGAGATCGCCAAGGATACCAATCCTGCACTGGTGACGATCGCTGCGAGATCGAATCCGAATATGTTGAGGATGGTGGATAGGGCTACGACGCAGATCACGATGCGTCCGATCATCTTGAAGAGTGGGATGAGGGTGTCATCGACCCTGTCCTCTCTATCGAATCTGACAATCACATTGTACAGGACGATCTTGAATGCTCTCCATGCGATGTATGCACCGATGACGACGAACACCACGGTGATGATATCCGTGACCATTCCTGTCAGGAACTCATTGGCACCAAGGATTTTGAGACATTGGCTGAGTCCGACCAATCCGATGAGGAATGTAATCATCTTTCCGAGACTCTTGGCATCCTTGCTGTTCTCGTCGTTGTTCTTGGACCACTTCCTGTCCACGAACTTGTAGACGATGTGTCCGACCACAGCAGCGATGAACAGCCAGATTATGAGGCTGGCTATCGATGCGATGGTGGATGAATCGAATGGTTCCGGTAATGTGTTGGGTATGATACCCATGAACTTGTTGTATGCATCACCGGATGCATACTGTGATTTTATCACGAGAGGGAAGCTACATGTGAGGGATGCGATGTTGCTGGTGTTGTCGGAATCGCATACGGTGATAGTGAATTCGAAATCGTGTTCCCCGTCATCCGCATATTTGTAGATATTAATGGTGAAAACGAGTTCTGCCGTACCCTCCGATCCAAGCGGAGAGACCTCATTGTGCTTTATCGTACCCATGTCCCCATCGGTGATGTCCACGCTGGATATGGAGACGTATTTGGTGGGCCCTGTCGGATTGGATAGGGTGAATCTCAACGTGTAGGTGTTACCCGCGGATATCTCCATCTCGTCATCGAAGGAGTGGATGTACACTCCGTTGACATCAGCGGAGTATGCATCGCTGTCATCGGAGATCACCGTCATGCACAATGGCATGGCGACCAAGAGACAGAGTATCGCGGTCAGGAGTGCTTTGCGGTCCATGTGTGATCCCTCAGTTCAATCAAGGTTTCTCTATGGCCCCACAGCCGATCGCGGCATCGATACAGGAACATGAGGGAAGTTTCTCGAGTTCTGGAAGTCCCCTCTCAAGGATCTCGAGGATCTTAGCGAGGCAGGATGCCATGGTGTCCATGACGGTCTGTATGTCCACGACCTCATCCATCCATGCGTCATAGTCCGTGATCGTAGCGAGACTGCAGTAGCAGATTCCAAGTTCCCTTGCCAATTGACATTCGGGTACGAGGGTCATTCCGATGATGTCTGCGAAGTTCCTGAACATGTAGCTCTCCGCCCTAGTGGAGAATCTGGGCCCCTCGATACAGACATATGTTCCTCCTCTGTGGTAATCGATGCCCATCTCTTTGGCTGTTCTATCGAACACGTCGGACATCTGTGGACAGATCGGATCCGCGATGGAGATGTGGACGGTACGGTCATCGAAGAATGTGTAATCCCTCTTTTTGGTGAAGTCGATGAACTGATCGACGATGACTAGGTCTCCGGGTTTGTACTTCTCCTTGAGGGATCCGACCGCACAGGGGGATACGATCATCTCTACGCCAAGGTCCTTCATGGCCTGTATGTTGGCCTTGTACGGGACGGAGGATGGTGGATGCTGGTGATTCTTTCCGTGTCTGGGAAGGAATGCGATTTCCACACCGTTGATCTTTCCGATGAGAATCTCATCAGATGGCTTTCCGTAAGGGGTGTCAGGGAACACGGTTCTTATGTGTTCGAACTTGTCTGGGTTGTATATTCCCGATCCACCTATGATTCCGATTCTTGGCATAGGTCAGTAATCAGCATCATTGTAATTAAGCGCGCGTACTCGCGCGCGCATTAAAAGATTGGTCAAAGGTGTTTGATGATGTCGAACGGGGTCACGTTGATCGCGAGATCGACCTCGGAATGGGTCATTCCTGCTCCGAATGCCACCTTCCTTGCGGATGCCTCATCCATAAGGTTGTCGGGTGCATGGGTATCGGAATTGATGACCATCTTTGCACCCACAAGGCGGGCCATGTTGACCACATGTCCGTTTGTGATGTTGTGTCCGCCTCTGCCGGTGATCTCCAGTGCGACATCGTTGTCCTTGGCGATCTGAGCCTCTTCCTCGGTAATGAAACCGGGATGACCCAGTACGTCGACCTCGGGGTTCATGACCGCGGCCATGTCCGTACCTTTGGCGACGGGTTCTGTGACGGTCTCACCGTGGACGACGATGATCTGTGCCCCGAACCTCCTGGCGTCGGCGATGACCTTGTCCATCTTGGATGGAGGTACATGGGTGATCTCCACACCTGGGATGACCTGTATCTCATCGGATGACAGTTCCGCTGCCTTGACGACGTTCTTGACAACGAACTCGACATTGGTCATATCGACGTGGTCGGTGATGGCTATCGCATCATGACCCAGCGCGACCGCTCTTCTGACCAGTTCAGCGGGGATCAGCTCTCCATCGCTGAATATGGAGTGCGTGTGGAGGTCCACTCTCATGTTCATCTCCTCTCTGCGAGTTTCTCGAAGACGTCCTTCATGTCAACGTCCTCTTTCTCCATCGCGACCATCGCGTGGTAGATGAGGTCCGCGAGTTCCCATGCGGTCTCGTCCTTGTCCTTATCCTTGATGGCGAGAACGTATTCGGTGGCCTCTTCGACGATCTTCTTACACATCTTGGTCTCATCCTTGAAGAGTTTGCAGGTGTAGCTACCCTCCTCAGGGTTGACCTTACGGTCGTGGATGACCCTCTTAAGGTCTGCAAGGATCATGGATGTGGATGAGGGGTCACCGTAGACTGTCTTGAAGAAGCATGTGGGACTGCCGGTGTGACATGCACAATCGTTCTTCTGGATGACCCTCACGAGAAGGGTGTCATCGTCGCAATCGGACTGGATGGACACGATCTGCTGTACGTTTCCGGATTCCTCTCCCTTCTTCCAGAGTTTCTGTCTGCTTCTGGACCAGAAGTGGGTGTATCCAGTCTCCTTCATCTTCTTGATGGCTTCCTCATTGGCCCATGCGACCATGAGGACCTCTCCGGAGATGTGGTCTTGGACGACCACGGGGAGAAGTCCCTTGTCATCGAATTTGAATTCGCTCATCTTACGCTGACTCCTCTGTCCCTGAGGTACTGCTTGACATCAGCGACGGTACACTCGTTGTAGTGGAAGATGGATGCTGCAAGTGCTGCCGCTGCATTGGTCTTGGTGAACACCTCGTAGATGTGTTCGATGGATCCGCATCCTCCGGAAGCGATGACGGGGATGGAAACGGCATCTGCGACCGCTGCGGTGAGGGGGATGTCATATCCGGTCTTCACTCCGTCAGCATCCATGGATGTGAGGAGGATCTCTCCTGCTCCGAGTTCCTCGACCTTCTTCGCCCACTCGATGACGTCCAATCCGGTGTCCTTGGTACCTCCGTGGGTCCAAACGGTCCATCCGTTGTCGGTCTTCTTGGCATCGATGGCAACGATGACGCACTGCCTTCCGAACCTCTCGGCA
>SUSY01000048.1 GCA_015063185.1 Thermoplasmata archaeon | reverse complement strand
GCTGTCTCGTCGGTTCACGATTGATCATTTGGACAAGACTACTAGCGAAAGCTATGCACAGATTCATAAATCACGACAGTTTTCAGACCCTAAGGCCACTGCTTAAAAAGGAATAAGTGAATGGAGCCGACTCTGAGATTCGAACTCAGGACCTGCTGATTACAAGTCAGCCGCACTACCGGGCTATGCAAAGTCGGCGTATGATAATCCCTGCAAAGGACAACTGGTTTATATTGATTTCCGTCAAGCAGTGTATCATTGGCATATCTACCATCTAAATCCCGATATCTTTATAACAATCGAAGCAATCGCCGACCCCATTTACCTTACTATTACAGGTGATTCAAAATGGCAGACTCTAAGAGACTTGTTCGTTTCAACTACAAAGCATACTTCGCAGACGCAGAGGAGAGGCTCTACGACACCACCGACATGGAGGCAGCGAAGGAGGCAGGCATCTACAACGAGAAGTACAGGTACGAGCCCATGGCCTACGTCATCGGTTCCAAGAACATCTTCCCTGCACTCGATGAGGCCATCGCAGCAGCAGAGGTCGGAAAGGAGGTCGAGATCACCATCCCCTGTGAGAACGCAGCCGGACCCAAGAACCCCAAGCTCATCGAGACCTACCCCCTGAAGGACTTCACCAAGCAGGAGATCAACCCCTACCCCGGACTCCCCGTCAACCTCGGAAACAGGACCGGAATCGTCCTCTCCGTCGGTGCCGGCCGCGTCAAGGTCGACTTCAACAACCAGCTCGCCGGACACGACCTCATGTACAGGTTCACCGTCATCGAAGAGGTCACCGATGCAGTCGCAAAGGCAAAGGCAGTCCTCGAGATGAACGTCGGCAACGCAGACGGATTCGAGTTCGACATCCAGGACGACAAGGTCGTTGTCACCGAGTCCGAGATGTGCAAGTTCAACCAGAACTGGATGATCGCCAAATACAAGATCGTCACCGAGCTCAGGGACATCTTCGGCGTCGGAAGGATCGACTTCGTCCAGGTCTGGGATGCAAACCAGAAGATCTAAACGGGGCAACCGCCCCTCTGAAACCCTTTACTTTTCTTCAACTATCATTCGTAGTCGAATGATATCGTTTCCACCGGACCCATTTTCAGAAGTTTGATGGCATCCGTTTCCAAGGATTCCACCTTGGAGTCGGACCTTACCTTCACCACGATTTTCCTGAGTGACACATCATCTATCGAATGCGGATCATTCCCACCTACATCCGTGAATGTCTGAAGTATGTTGGACAGTCTTTCGATGACCTTTCTCATGGGCATTGCGAACCACCCATCCAAAACATCCGTGCGGATCTCCAGAGTCTCATGGTTGAGCATGTCTGAGAGAACAGGTGTGATGTCATCCTCGATGGAACAAACCGGAACATCCCCCTTGATGCATTGGGCACATCCATTGCATCTCTTTATCCTCATTCCACGGATGAGGGTACAATCCATATCCGAGGGGTGATCGGTGATGACCATGCGATTTCCGTCCATGATCATCTGATGCCCTTGTCGGATATAAGGGGTTCACTTCAGGTAGGATAGTATGGAGTTCACATCCCTGTCACGGTTGCCATGACGGTTGTTCCTCACTGTACCGGATCTGTTTCTCATCTCGATGTGGTTCGACCTTCCCTGTCTGGGGAGGGGGAAGAGCACTGTCTGCTGGTAATACGGCATTTAGTCACCTTCCACAGCGTTTTTTTACACGCTGTGATTGTAGATGCCGTCTTGAATATAATAACACTAAATTGTAATCAATGTAATGTATGTAAAATATCGTAATTTCGACACTTTTTGATTAAAATCTAACGCTTTCGCTGATCGTGCTGGTTCATCAGACCCGTCTGGTTCGATGACAATATTGAAGTAGTGATTATAATTAACCAGCTTTGCTGGTTAATTATAATCACTAAGGTTCAGAAACAGATTAAGTCGCAGAAGGTGTGGAACCATGTTGAAGAAACCGGACAAGATATCGATCCGACACAAGGAGGTCCATTATGAGGGGATCCCCGCAGCCAGCGCCATCGGCATGGCCCTGTTGGAATCGACCGGTGTGAGGAGACTCATAGATCAACGTTGCAGGTTCGATCCGGACCGTAGGATAATGAGTCCGGGTATGGTAGTGAAGGCACTCATCGGCTCCACCTTCAACATACGCAACAAGTACCCCATGTACCTGGTCAACAAAGCATACGCTTCGGCGCCGACCGATCGTCTCTTCGGTCCGAACGTGTGCAACGACGACCTGTACGACAACGCCCTCGGAAGAGGATTGGACACATTGTTCGGAACGGATCTCGATGACCTGTTCAAGGACTGTGCGGACCTCTGCACAGAGGCGTTCGGCTTCGAATCCCATGTGTACCACATGGATTCGACGGACATCTCGTTCTGGGGAAAGGAGAAGGAACCTGAGGAAGGCGTGGCCGTACCGAGAAGGAACGGCCATCCGAAAGATGGCCGCAACGATCTGCTCCAATACGAGATGCAGGTCCTGACGGATTCCAACCGCATAATCCGGTACATGAAACCCTATTCCGGAGCGACGACGGACCCGGTAATGGACTATCAGACACTGGAGTTCATCGGAACACATTTCACCGAGGACGAGAGGAGGCTCATGACCATAGTCGGGGACTGCAAACTCGTCACCGAGAGGAATGTCAGGAAGATGATCGAACTCGGGCTGGGGTTCGTGTCCAAGGTACCCGAGGATTTCGGATACCATGCCATCGAACGTGCGAAGGACGAGGCGTTGAGGTCCGGGATGAAACGGTATGTATCCGAGGATGGGAGCAGGAAGAAGGATGGATTGTGGATCGCGGACGTGGATTCGTATGCATTGTTCGGCCCCAAGAAGGATCGGAGGACGGACCTGAGGTTCATCGTCTTCAACCGTGAGGATGAGGTCCACAGGAGATTGGAATCCATACGTTCCGCATCGGATGAAGAGGTCCGTCACAGGTATTCCCATCTGAAGAAGACCCGGTTCCGTACCGAGTTCGAGGCATCGGAGGCATTCAAGAAGGTCAGGGTGGACCCGGATTCCCCGTTCCGTGTCGAAGCCAGGACCGTGCGTATGAGGGAGGAGATCGGATTGGTCGGAGGGGATTCCCACAAGAAGAACTACAATCCCCCGAAGAGATACGATGAATGGTGGTCTATGGAGCTGGATCCCGTCTTCTCCGAGGAGAAGGCTTGGAGGATCGCGATAAGGGATTCACTGAGGTTGTTGGTGACGAATCTCCCGCGGAAGGCTTCTTCCGACCGCACTTCGTACCGTGATGGAGTCATGGGCGAAGGGGTTCTGGAACTGTACAATCAGGAATACAAGGTGGAACAGTCGTTCCGCCTGATGAAATCCGGAATCGGTATGAATTCCATCTACTTCCAGACACCTTCCAGGGAGAACGCGATGATGTTCGTCGTATCCGTGGCCGTCCTGTTGTCGAACATCGCGGATGCGATGTTCAGGCGTGCGGATATGCGTCTCGATGGACGTCCGATGACGATGTACAGCCTCGCCCATGAGCTTCAGACCACCATGGTGACATTTTCCCGCAGCGACAACGCCTTGGAGCTGATGGGTCCGAGCGGAGCCGCGGACCGGTTCTTCGATGTAACGGATGCCTTGAGGATCAATCCCCAATTGCTTCTGGGGTACACAGAGGATTGAAACCCGCATCTCCGATGATGTGGTCCAGCTGACGCTATCTCACATCGTCTGAATCAGGTATCATGTGTCGAAGTTACGAATATGCCGGGTGGCCCCGGCATGGTTTCACACATAGAATGTATCGATGACTATGCGTCCTTTTTCAGTCAGGATGTACGATCCCCTGAGTTCATCCTTTTCTATCCACTCGTTCTTCAACCATTTGTTGATGAAATCTCTCTGATAGTAGACAGCTTCCGTCTGACGCTGTGTGGATTTCTTGTTGGGGTCTGAGGTCTCGGTATCCCTGTACCACACTTTCTTGTCCTTGAGTCTGGTGATGACCTTCCCACTTGTGGTCTTCTTGCCTTCCTTGTTCATTTCATCCAGGATACGTAATCCTCTCACCAGGTGTTCTTCAGGCATATCTATGCTGTAACTGGGGAGTGTACGTGGATCGAATGTGGATTTGGTCAGGCCGACGGGTTCGCCATCTATGTAGTAGATGTCGGGGATGCGTTCGGTCGGTATCGTGTACTCGGATGTACCGACGGAGAAGGGTACGGTTCCCGGAACCATCATGGATGCGATAGCGGAGGCAGCAGCATATTCGGATGTGCCCGAGGATATGTTGACATAGATGTCGCAGTCCGGGTTCTCGGCTATCTCGGATCTGATGATCGACAGTACAGTACGCAACATATTGGAGAAGTCGCTGACCTTCTCGTTGTGTTCGACGATATCCACATGACGTGGGGACCTCTCGTTGACGATGGAAACCACGCGGTCATAGAATGATTGGTATATGCGCCCGTTGTCTGAAGAGGGGTCGCGGACGTAGTGGATTATGTGTAGCTTGTTTATTTCATAGAAATCTACAGGTTCGGTGACCTTGGTGGTTTCAAAGGTCACACACGCTATCATTATCCTCTTTTTA
>SUSY01000047.1 GCA_015063185.1 Thermoplasmata archaeon | reverse complement strand
TCCATGGTAGTCTCCCACAACTGCTGGGGATTCATCTCTCCCAGACCCTTGTACCTGCTGACCTGTGCACCGTTCCCGATCTCCTCCATGGCCTTGGCCATCTCATCATCGTTGAAACAATAGATCTCCTTCTTTCCCTTGTACACCCTGTAGAGAGGGGGCATTGCTATGAAGACGTGCCCGGCCTCGATAAGGGGTTTCATCTGCCTGTAGAACAAAGTGAGGAGCAACGTGGCGATGTGTGCACCGTCCACATCGGCATCGGTCATGATGATGACATTATGGTACCTTATCTTGGTGACATCGAAATCGTCACCAAAACCGCCACCGATGGCGGTCATCAGATTCTTGATCTCCTCGGACATCAACATCCTGTCCTTACGGACCTTCTCGACGTTGAGGATCTTACCGCGGATGGGAAGGATCGCTTGGAAGTACCTGTCACGCCCCTGTTTGGCGGATCCGCCTGCCGAATCTCCCTCGACGATATATAGTTCGGATTTGGCAGGGTCCTTCTCGGTACAGTCGGCGAGCTTTCCGGGTAGGGAATTGGATTCGAAGACGTTCTTCCTTCTCGTAGCCTCCCTTGCAAGACGTGCTGCCTCCCTTGCCGCATACGATGCATCCACCTTCTTGATGATCGTCTCCGCCACCTTGGGGTTCTCGAGGAAGTATTCAGCGAGCTTCTCGTTCATCAAAGATGCGACCGCGGACATGGCGACGGTGCTTCCCAACTTGGATTTGGTCTGCCCCTCGAACTGAGGTTCGGGGAGTTTCACACTGAGGACTGCGGTGAGACCCTCACGCACATCCTCTCCCGAGAACGAATGTCCACCCTTGACCAGGTTGTTGGCCTTCGCATAATCGTTGATGGTCTTGGTGAGGGCGGTCCTGAATCCCGCCATATGTGTTCCACCCTCAGGGGTGTTGATCGTGTTTACGAAGGAACTTACATTGTCCGTTGTGTATCCATCGGTGTACTGCATGGCGATGTCGATGTCCACGATGTCACGGGTACCGGTGATACGGATCGGAGGATTATGGATGGGCGTCTTGGTCGCATTGAGGAACTGAACGAACTCTGCCACACCCCCATCGTAATGGAACGTCTCCTCCTTGTCCACCCTCTTATCCTTGAAATTGATGGTGACCTGACTGTTGAGGAACGCCTGGTTCCTGAACCTGTTCTGAAGGACCGCATAATCGAATTCCACAGTCTCGAAAATGGTGGGATCGGGATAGAATGTAATGGTGGTACCGGTCTCATCGGTATCTCCGATGATCTCGACAGGACCGTCCGGAACGCCTATCTTGAATGATTGACGCCAGATCTTTCCTTCCCTCTTGATCACCGCCTCGAGTTTGGTGGAGAGTCCGTTGACTACTGAAACACCGACTCCGTGAAGACCTCCGGAGACCTTGTAGTTATTACTGTTGAACTTTCCTCCGGCATGTAGTCCGGTGAGAGCGAGCTCCAATGCGGACTTGCCCTTCTCGTGCATTCCGGTGGGGATTCCCCTACCATCATCGATGACAGTACATGAACCATCCTCGTTTATGATGACCTGAATGAGGCTTGCATATCCTGCCATGGCCTCATCGATACTGTTGTCAACGACCTCGTACACCAAATGATGAAGCCCGCGCGAGTCGGTACTTCCGATGTACATTCCGGGTCTTTTCCTAACGGGTTCGAGTCCTTCAAGGACCTCGATACTATCCGCGCCATAATGCTCGTCGGGGATCCCATCCATAGTTAGTTCCTCAGACCGGGGTATGAGATACTATATTATAAACACGCGTACGCGCGCGTACGAACTTACGCGCGTGCGCGATACACACATTTTTAAATCGACTACGTGGTAAGAATTCTGATGAGTACCATCATGGAAGAGGCCCGCAGAGGTGTCACTCCTCTGGTAAGACGTATCGCAGAAAAGGAAAGGATGAGCGAGGAGTTTGTCAGGAACGGTATCGCATCCGGAAGGATAGTAGTGCCATGTAACCCCATCCACAACCCGGAACCGGGTGCGGTCGGAGAAGGAATGTCGATAAAGGTCAACGTCAACCTTGGTACGTCCAGAGACATGCCGGACATGGGACCAGAACTGGATAAACTGGATGTCGCATTGAAGTACGGCGCGGATGCGGTCATGGACCTGAGCACGGGAGGGGATGTGGATGCTATCAGAAGGGAAATACTGTCCAGATGCCCTGTGATGGTTGGTACTGTCCCGATATATCAAACAGGACTGATTGCCGCAAGGAAGGACGCGGTCGTAGAGATGACCGAGGACGACATCTTCAACGGTATCGAGAAACAAGCGAAGGAAGGCGTGGACTTCATGACGGTCCACTGCGGGATCACCAAACAGACAGTGGATTGGTTGAAACGCTCGGGCAGGATCATGGACGTCGTGTCCAGAGGAGGATCGTTCCTCACTGCCTGGATCCTCCATAATGAAGAGGAGAACCCACTGTACTCCAACTTCGGATACCTCCTGGAGATGTGCAGGAAGTACGAGATCACACTCTCCCTTGGAGATGGATTCAGGCCCGGTTGCATCGACGATGCATCCGATGCGGCACAGATCTCGGAACTTATGACATTGGGAAGACTTGTAGAGAAATGCCGTGAAGCGGGTGTACAATCGATGGTTGAGGGGCCAGGACACATGCCCATCGATCAAATCGAAGCCAACATGGTGATGCAGAAGACACTGTGCCACAATGCACCGTTCTACGTCCTGGGACCATTGGTGACGGATATCGCACCTGGGTACGACCACATCGTGGGTGCCATCGGTGGAACAATAGCCGCGAAGGCTGGAGCGGACTTCCTATGCTACCTGACACCTGCGGAACACCTTAGCCTCCCCAACGTAGATGACGTCAAGGAAGGACTCATCGCATCCAAGATAGCTGCCCACGTAGGGGATATGACACGCGGAAAGGGACATGAGGCAGACACGGCCATGGCGAGAGCCAGGAAGGCCCTGGACTGGGATGCCATGTACGACGTGTGCCTAGATAGGGAGAAGGCGGAGAGATATAGGGAAAGAGGTTGCACCAAAAAAGAGGACGGATGCTCCATGTGTGGAGACATCTGTGCCGTGAAGATCGTAAACAGATATCTCACCAAATGAGGGCTGACTCTACAACCCAAGTTAATAACATAACGCGTTAGATTTAATAATCCCTAGACGGATTGGAAAGCATGGGCATCGTCAGCATCTCCCTAGACAATGAAAGTATCGAATCCCTGGATATGATAACATCCACACTGGGCCTCAAAGGGAGGAGTGAAGCCGTAAGGCTGGCTATAAGGTCCGCGGTCGCTGAACTCAAGGAGAACGATGATTTCGAAGGGACCGTGGAAGGCGTCATGATCATCGTCCATGAACACCATTGCAACCAATGGGTCAACATCATCCAGCACAGATACAACGATGCAATAAAGACCCAGATGCACTCCCACCTCAACAATGGAAAGTGTTTGGAACTCATGATCATCTCCGGAGAAGGCGACTCGATTAAGAACATGATGCGTGAGATACAATCCACTGGAGAAGCAAGATATCTGAAATTCGTGAGAAGTTGAGTGGAGCCGCTGGAGGGATTTGAACCCCCGACCTACTGATTACGAATCAATCGCTATACCACTAAGCCACAGCGGCGTAAGGAGTGCAACGTAGGAGTCGCTTATAAGTTTTGGCCTCTTCGACATTTTATGTGAACCAGCAGTTTTTCAAGCCGGGATTTGACATATTTGTGGGAATAGGGATTCCGATCGAGTCTGAATTTTCAGTTCATAAGGAAAACGTAACGTTCCTAGTTATGGAATCCTAAGTTGTGAATTCGGACATTAGATGTCCTCATCCAATGGAATATCCTATGGATGATGGTATATCCTCACCTTTTCAGTGAGTGATCGGATGAAATTACAACGATATCCGATGGATCTAATGTCGAATCCCATTGAGGATCGTAAGTGAGAACGCGGTATGATCGTACAGATGTGAAATGTTCATTCTTTTTATGATATCCGATCATTTGTAGCGATATCTCCGATTCTGGTACTTGTTTTATATACTATATAAGCTAAGGAATCCAACATGAAGATGTTGAAGGTCCCGTTGGAGCCGACCAAGGAACAGATGGAGTCCATAGACCACAACATCGAAGCCAACCGTTATGTCTATAACAATTTTCTCACCGCCTGTAAACTGAAATTCGATAGCACAGGCAAATTACCTTCAGCGTACGATCTGAACAGTCTTGGTACCAGATTCAGGAACAATTGTCCTTTCGTCAAAGATGCATATTCAACCACCTTGAACGAGACGGCGAAACGCGCCATACAGGCATGTGAGAGAACGCTCGGCGAACACAGGAAGGAATCTGCAACTTTGTTCATCGAAACCGATATCCTCGAGATCGCGGGACCGCATTTCCCCAGATACAAGAAGAAGGGGGAGTTCAACTCGTACACCTATCCTAATCACAAGGACTTCTCCATCGTCATGGATACCACCGATGACGAATGTACGAATAAGGGAAAGGGCACTAAAAAGAAGAAGGGCAAGGGACAGAAACGCAAGATCAGACTCGGCAAGATCGATGGTCCCATCAGGAGTTACAACCAATCCACCAAGATCGACGGTAAAGTGAAGACATGTACCGTGAACAGGAAGGACATGGGCCGTTATTACCGCTATAGCGCATCCATAACGTACGAGGACGTTCCCAAATCATATCCGGAACCGAAAGGTCCGATAGGTGTGGATGTAGGGGTGTCCAACATAGCCGCATTATCGGATGGAACCGTGTTCGAGAACGATCACGCATATGCCAAGAAGGAGTCCAAATTCAAGAAGGAACACAGGAAGTTGAGTGGATTACAACCCAACACCCCCGAGTACCTGAAACAGAGGACGAAACTGAACCACAGTTACGAGAAGGTAAGCAACCACAGGAAGAACAACATAGAGCAGATCTCAAACCATATCGTGAAGAATCACGACATGATAGCGATGGAGGACCTTTCGGTCGAACAGCTCCGTTCCATATCCATGGATAGGAGGATGACCAAGGGTTACAACGATGCATCCATAGGTGAACTGAGGAGAAGGATATGCGACAAGGCTGAGAGCG
>SUSY01000014.1 GCA_015063185.1 Thermoplasmata archaeon | reverse complement strand
CCGAGATGTTCAGTCTGACGCTTACTAAAGTTCTTTTGACGTCGCTGGGGTGTGGTCTAGCAGTCAAACAGGTTGCATATGGTGGTGTGTTTCTCATCCGCACACCCTCTTTTGATTTCATTTTTCTTTTGGATATTGTTATATACAGTGAGTAGGTAGCCCTTTTGATGACAATTCAACAGGTACCTCAAGCGTTGTTATTCGATTCCAATATCTTCTTGGTTTTCGGGGAGAAGAAGGTCGCATTGATCGATACCGGTACCGGTTTCCAGTCCGATGCGAACATCAGCGATATCGATGCCTTGTTGGACGGAAGGAAGTTGGACCTTGTCTTTCTGACACATCGCCATTACGATCACGTTGGCGGTCTTTCCAGGATCATCGATTGTTATCAACCCATGGTCTATGCTGGTGAGAAGGATGCCGATCCCCTTATCGCTGGTGATTCTGATTCCACCATGGGTGTTGCATTTGGAGGCTCCATTCCCCAAATGAATGTCACTCCAGTCAGGGATGGAGACGAGTTCGATCTCGGCGGGCATGTTCTCCGTATTATAGAGACTCCTGGACACACCATAGGTAGTATCTGCATCCTTGATGTGGAATCGGGTGCTTTGTTCTCCGGAGACACATTTTTTGTAGATGGTGTTGGGCGTACCGACCTTCCTACAGGTTCTCTGTCCGATCTGAAAGCATCGTTACTCAAATTGCGTAATATTAAATTCAATGGCCTTTTCTCGGGTCATGGACCCGTTGTCAAGGACGGGGGAATGAAGTTCCTCGAGAAAGCTATTAACCAGATGGGGTTGTAAAATGAATGTATTGAAATGTAATTCTAAGCTGGACGCAGCTACTATCGAATCGATCGATAAGGCTGCTGCTGATGTCATGTCTGGTAATCTTGTTGTATATCCAACCGATACCGTTTACGGAATCGGTGCGAACCCTTTTGACCAGGTTGCAGTTAAGAAGCTTTTCGTTGCTAAGAACCGCCCGTTCGATATGCCACTGACGTTGGCTGTTGCCGATAAGGCTATGGTCGAGCAGATTGCAATCATGACCAAACCTGTGGAGAAACTCATCGATGCATTCCTGCCCGGGCCTCTCACGATCATCACAAACAAGAATCCCAACGTTCCGGATATGGTCACATCCATGTCCTTCAAGGTCGGCATCCGCATCCCCGATGATCCCGTTGCTCTTGAACTCATCAAGCGTACTGGACCTATCATTGCCACCTCTGCTAACCTTCACTCTCAACCAGATGCTACGACTGTTGAAGAGGCTCAGCAGGCTTTCGGTGATAAGGTCTCCACCTATCTCGATAAAGGCATCTCTGGAACCGGTCGTCCTTCCACAATAGTTTGGATCAGTGACAACAAGGTCGAGATCATCAGGCAGGGCGATATCTCCAAGAAACAGATCGAGGATGCTCTCTATGCTTAACTCCGAGCAGCTTGAGAAACTCCGTAAGGCCGGAAGGGTATCCGCTGAGGCCAGGGACCTAGGACTTTCAATGGTCGCCAAAGGCGTTCGTTATTTCGATGTCGCTGAGGAGGTTGAGGCATACATCAGGAAGAACGGATGCAAACTCGCATTCCCCTGTAATATCAGTGTCAACGATATCGCTGCCCACTACACCCCATCTGTCGGCGATAAATTGGCATTCGAGGTCGGGGATGTTGTTAAGGTCGATTGTGGTGCACACATAGACGGTTTCGTCGGTGATACCGCAGGTACCGTAGAGGTAGGGACCAACAGGTTTTCTGCACTGATCGATGCTGCACGTAACGCAAGGGATTCCGTCATGGAATTCATCGGTGAAGGCACAGAGATCAATCAGATCGGAAAGGTTGTGGAGATGACAATTAACAGTATGGGGTACAAACCCGTCAAGAACCTTACCGGTCATCAGATAAAGCCCTATAATCTTCACGCTGGTCTTTCGATCCCTAACTATGATGATGGTAATACTGATCCACTCGAGGCGGGAATGATCATCGCCTGCGAACCTTTTGCAACCAACGGTGAAGGCCTGATCACATCTGGACGTCCTGGTAACATCTGTCGTATCGCAAGGGATCGCCCTCCAACCGAACCCGCTCTGCGCGAGTTCTATGATTACATCATGGAGGAGTTCTCCACATTCCCATTCTGTGCAAGGAGCTGTGATTGGCCCAAGGCCAACCTTCTGCTCAATAAGCTTGTACGTCAGGGTATAGCATCCAGTTATGCCATCCTCAAGGAGGTCAAAGGTGGATGCGTGACTCAGTGGGAGCATACCGTGTATGTCGGAGGCCCTCGTGCTGAGATCATGACCACATACTGATGGTCATAACTTACCCCCTTCGGGGGTAATCTTAATAATGGGTGTGCATATCACCATCTAAGCCGAAGTTGCCAAGCCTGGTCAAAGGCGACAGACTCAAGATCTGTTCTCGTAGGAGTTCACCGGTTCGAATCCGGTCTTCGGCACCAATTTTCCCTATATTCTCGTGCATCCACTTGGATATATTTTCTGTCTCACATACCTTTAATAAGGATGAGGTGTTCCGACGACACACGTAAACTCAGGACCCGCTGTAAAGCGAAAACTGAGAGTGTCGACACATGTGTCCGACACTTGAGCACTCCCTCCTGAGGGAGGGAACATTTACGGAGGAATAACTAATGGCAAAGAAAGATATGCAGCCTAAGAAGACCGAGGATGAGGATTTCAACTTCATCGTTCGTATCGCAAACAGCGATATTGATGGTCAGAAGAGGACCGTTATCGGTCTTCAGAGCATCAAGGGTGTCGGAAAGAGGGTTGCCGAGATCGTCGCAAAGAGGGCACAGGTTGACCCCTCTGTGAAGATCGGAGCACTTCCCGATGATAAGGTCGCAGAGCTCGAGCAGCTTGTCACCAAGTACGTCGAGTATGCACCTGAGTGGGCAATCAACAGGCAGAACGACTACGAGTCCGGAAGCGACATGCACCTCCTCGGAAACGACCTCGACATCATCCAGAAGGATGACATCAACAGAATGAAGATGATCCGCTGCTACCGCGGAATCAGGCACGAGACACACCACAAGGTTAGGGGTCAGAGGACCAGGTCCAACGGACGCCGCGGACTCACCATGGGTGTCAGCAAGAAGAAGTGAGGTGTTTTGAATGGGAGATCCTAAATTTTCACGCAGGTCCTACGACACCCCGTCACACCCCTGGCAGGGCGAGAGAATCAAGGCAGAGGTCGTTCTCGTTAAGAGCTACGGTCTCAAGAACAAGACCGAGGTCTGGAAGGCACAGTCCGTCCTGAGGAACTACAGGAAGCAGGCAAGAGAGCTTCAGGCACTCCTCAGGGGAGGAGACGCACAGGCCAAGAAGGAGGCAGACGCACTTCTCAACAAGTGTGGACGCATCGGAGTCCTTCCCCTCGAGGGAGCAACACTCAACGATATCCTGGCACTCACCGAGAAGAACATCCTCGGACGCAGGCTCCAGACCATCGTTTACGAGAAGGGACTCGCATCCACCATCGGTCAGGCAAGGCAGATGATCGTTCACGGACACATCTTCATGAATGGTCACAAGGTCACCGTCCCCGGTTACATCGTCACCAGGAACGAGGAGTCCTCCATCGAGTTCAACCCCGCATCCCCCTATACCGACGAGATGCACCCGATGAGAATCTCTGCAGAGCAGGCCGCCATCAACCAGGCGAACATCGCCGCACAGGTTGCTGACGAGAACGACAACGCCGACGCACAGGAGGAGTAAGTATGGCATCACCTAAGTGGGGAATCGCTAACATCTACGCCAGTTACAACAACATCATGATCACCCTCACCGACATCACCGGTGCAGAGACCATCACCAAGGCAACTGGTGGAATGGTCGTCAAGCAGGCAAAGGACGAGTCCTCGCCTTACGCTGCACAGAGGGCCGCAGAACGTGTCGCTGATGTTGCAAAGGAGAAGGAGTTCGTTGGAATCCACGTCAGGGTCCGCGCACCCGGAGGAAACAGATCCACCTCTCCTGGACCTGGAGCTCAGGCAGCAATCCGTGCCCTCACCAGGGCTGGACTCAAGATTGGTCGCATCGAGGATGTGACCCCCGTACCTCACGACGGTACGAAGAAGAAGGGCGGACGCAGGGGACGCAGGGTCTGAGGAGGTCTGACCATGGACATACAGATACTCGAGATGGCAGAGAGGAAGTGTAAATTCATCCTCAAGGACTCCACACCTTCGATGGCTAATGCCCTCAGGAGGACCATGCTTTCCGATATCCCCAAGATGGCGATCGACAAGGTGGAGTTCCACCTTGGACCCATCGATGTGGATGGAAAGGAGTTCGAGAGCATCACTCCCCTGTTTGACGAGATCATTGCCCACAGACTCGGTATGGTCCCCATACCCACAGACCTTTCACTCTTCAACTATCAGAAGGATTGTGTATGTGGCGGAGAGGGTTGTCCCAATTGCTCCATCATGTACCTTCTGAAGAAGAGCGGACCGTGCACCGTGTATTCCGGAGATATGGAACCCCTTGGTTCTCCTGACCTCAAGGTCAGGGACGAGAACATCCCTATCGTCGAGCTGGCGGACCGTCAGTCCGTGCTCATCTACGCTCACGCTGTTATGGGTACTGCCAGCACCCACGTCAAATGGCAGGTGGCCAATGGAGTAGGTTACAAGTACCTCCCCCAGGTCTCTGTCGAGCAGGATGTCTCTGACGAGGAGATTGTCAGGTCAGTCATCAAAGGCTGTCCCAAGAAGGTCTTCGAGGAAGCAGGAGGAAAGCTCGTAGCTGTTCGTCCGATCGACTGTATCTTCTGCCATGCATGCATGGAGAACAGCAGGGGCGCAGTTACCGTAGAGTCCGATGATAAGAACTTCGTGTTCAAGTTCGAGACCGATGGCTCCCTTTCTGCTCAGGAAGTTCTGGATAAGGCGGTCGAGATTCTCTCCGAGAATGCGAAGGCCTTTGCGGATGAGTTGCGCAGTCAGTCCGAAGCATAAACCTTCAAACTTGAGAAACACAGGGGGTTTGCCCCCTGTTTAATCTGTTCCGATTCAGAAGAAGTCGGAAAGAGTACACTTTTTGACCTTATCACTGTTGAACATGGAATTCATGCCTAATTCAAGGATCATGATCCTTTCTTTGGTGTATTCTGGGAGTCCATATTTCTCACAGATGTTCTTGGATACTTCCAGATATTTTCTTACACTGGCTTCGTGCACTGTCAATGTCAGTTCGTTTCCACAGAGACATTTTCCGGTCAGGGGGATGCGCCTATATTTGGTACCGCATTTGGTGCATCTGACCGCCTGTGCCGAATAGCTCCTGAGGTTTCCTATCATATCTGGCATGAAATGTTTGTCGATAACTCTGATCGCAACATCCTTCTCATCAACGGCACGAATCTTCTTACCTAGTGTGAGTTGACCATCCATCTTGTCTTTCATAGTCTCCAATGTGGTATATGCCGAGTGTTTTGGACCCTCGTTGATATCGCGGGTGTTGAGTGTGAATCCAAGGCCCTCATATTGATATATTGTACCGATACGGCCTGCGATGAGGTCCATGATCTTTTCTACATCCTTGGCATCCTTCATGTTCATGGCAGCCTCATAGAATTGTTTCGGATAACGTCTAAGACAATCTACGTTCTGAGCTTCCTTATCGATCTCGTTGGGATCCAACCTTGTCGTAAGAACCAATGGGGCATCCATCAGTCCGCCCCTCCTATCTGGTAGATACGCTCTGGAGAAGTTTATCAGGCCATCCAAAAGGAGCATAAGACAATCCTCATCCCCATCACAGTTTCTTCTCTTGGATGCATGGAAGAACGGGTGTGCGTAACACCCACTTGCATCGGTGTATCCTATTATACGACAGAGGATACCTCCGGACGTGTGAGGTGCCAAACCAATCGTGAGGTGTCCTATCAGATCCTCCGGTTTCTCTACATTGTAGAACCTTGGTAATCCGTAGAATTTTTCGAGCAAATGGTCTATGAATTTGGCAATCTGCACAAGGTATTTTCCGCACTCTCTGTTGGGTATGACATCCTGTACTTTCAACTCGCACATCTGTTCCGGGTCCGTCAGTGGGTCTCCATCCATGTCATGCACATACCCAAGGGCATGTGCTTGTTCTATACTCATACTGACTTCTCTAGGTCTGAAGTGCGTTAGCGGAATGTCACTCATATCAAAACGTATGGTACCATCCTTGTAAACTCCAAGATCATACATCTGTCTCAGTATGGCTTTTTCGATGGGTTCCGGAACCTTTGCTTTTGAGGTTAAGGCTTCAACGACTTTGATCTCCGGCGGTCTGCGAACACCAAGTAATTCGACAGCCGCATCGAGTTCCTGTACGATGTCCACGTCAATAGGGTCCCTGACGCCATCCATCTTCTCGGGGGTTGTATGCGCTCCGCATGATCTACACCATGTACGGAACGTTGGCAGTCCGCAACTTGGGCATACTCTCTTTCCGAACACTGGCGTTATGCCTGCACCTCTTCTGCTGTTTGATGATACTCTTTTGATATCGTCAACAGTAGCAATGATGTCCTTCTTCGTATTGTACTTGTTAGTGATGCCGAACAGGCCGTGTTGGATGGGAGCACCCTTCCTATCCTTGGCCTTCTCCGGTCTACCCATCCTCATACCGATCCTGGTGCTCGCTCTTGCACGGACCTCTATTCCCAATGCGGAGGACACAGCACTCAATGTAGTCTCTCCATCGAACTCCCTATGGGTCAATATGGTGTTGTCAGAGACAGTTAGACCAAGCCCCTCGATCAATGGGATGGAAAGGGTCGGATCGATGCGTACGAGTCCCTCTCTGACCTTATGCAATGCACCCAGTGTCTCTAGTGTGTTCTTGTGTCCTTTACACGGGAAGATCAGTAATTTTCCTTTCATGTGGAATCCGGATTCATCACATTCCAGGATGGATCTGCGAATCTTTGACGTCTCATCTTCCATCATGTGGGTCCAATCGAACCTTTTTTCGGTCGCGACTTCCGTTTCCTGTACTTGTTCCTTGTCAACATCGTATAGGAGACCCATATCAGAGAGGAATGACTTCGTACTATCTGTGTCCAAACGAATATTTCCAGCATGGTATGCGAATGCGACTCCCATTTTGGAGAGTTTTGAGGTGATCTCGTTAATCGGGATGACTAGCTCCTCATCCTCCATCTTTCCGTTGTCCAGAATGAACGTTCTTAATGAAGACAAAGCCTCCATATCTACATCTGACCAGAACATGTTGTAATCTGGGTGCAGTGGTATGCACATTTTCCTGGACATCTCCTTCGCACGTTCGTACGTGGGATGTTCCCAGTCGTTAGGTAGGGTCTGTTTGATCCATTTCTTGTAACGATATAGTCCGAGGTCCGCGAGCAGAGGATCCGCATCATCGAACAGGATAGTTATATCTCCATTTTCGACCGTGTACTCTGTGCCCAGTGAGCTGAGGGCCTTCTCTGTCTTAGACTCGATTACAAGGCCATTGTCGGTTAGGACGATATCCTTTTTGGATAGTATCCTATCAATCCATTTGTCCTTGGCTTTACCAGCCTTCTTCCAATTGTATACGGTTTCCGGAGGTTTGTCCTCGTACTGTATTAACTTTCCTTCGGAATCATCATATCTGATCTTTAGGTCGGAGAGGAACTGTACTGTGTTGTTGACACTGAGGCGGAGCCTTCCGTCAAGGGATATATGTTCTAAGCCGATGAGGTCTAGTTGTGGCGCATATTCCTCTGGAAATGTCATTGCACCGTTATTGAATATCAGGTCTCTGCCTTCTAGCGCCATTGTGCACCATTTATTACGTGTGGCTGGGCCGAGTCCATCCCAATTCAATAAGTTCGTATGTTCATTATCCGATTCCGTAACGCGCCCATCCATTATATGAAGGGCGAGATCGGAGAGGAGATTGGATGCACTTTCGTCCTTGAGAGTAATTTTGTTCTCGTCCTCGGTGAATTCAATGCCGAGGGCTTCGAAAGTAGCCTTATCCTTCTTTATTGTAATGATCTTTCCATTCAGACATGCTATAGAACCGATGAGAAGGCGCCCACGGATGTCTGATTTGTATATTTCGCCAAGTGCGTTCCAATTAAGTACCGGTTCCGGCGAAACCCATTCCAATTTAATCAGATCGTTACCGTCACGCACAATCATAAGGTCCAAGAGGATTGTCTCCGTTGTTTCCGGAGGTATGACTATGTTTCCATTCTCCAATTTGTAATCTGCACCGATGGATCTCAACGTGGTCACATCGTCACAGACAGGAATACACACATGTCCATCTCTGCAGGATCCTTCATTCAAAAGACGGATTTTCAACGTATTGGACAGATCCAATATATCCTTTGTAACATCAACCTGTAGGTTGGATGGAGCCCAATCACTGGGTAGAGGTTTCAACGCATCTTCTATTTCTTGCACGTGCCATTCTATGGGGTATCCACAGGGTACCAAGAAGTGATTGTTCTCACAGAACTCACCGAATGGTACGAGAACCTCACCGTTATCAGTGATCTCAAATACATCCGATCTGATATTGGTCGCAGATTCTGATGATTGACATTGGACCAGATCGCCGTTGTTCAGTACGGCGATGGGGCCGTCCAATTCATCACACGGTGTGACGACACAGGCTTTACCCGGTCTTTCAATCTTCAATTGGGTTCCCAGCGCGGGGAATTCGTCCATGAGATACATGCTGGCAGGACAGAATGCTAAGGAGGCAAGACCTGCCGTTCTTGCGCGACCGTATCTGAGCCTAAATCCTCCGACTCTGCTAGGGTGTCCGAATATGGGCCTACCTGCGACAATGTCCTTGAGGTATTTCTCGGATGGATGTACGGATCTCGGTCCAGAATCTGTGGCAACGGCGGCCCCTTTCATAGCAAGGTATTCGTCCATGAATTCCCAGCCTTTCAGACCGAGTTTTTTGACATGCTTTTGAAGTTTACTGGCCTTCTGGCACATTCCTTCTGCAACGACAAGGCATGCACCTCCCCTAACCTGATTGGTCTTGATACGCGGTAAGTCTCTGAAACCGGAAAGTTCCATTCTTTCCGTACCTTCTCCATCAATCATGATGGGGCACCTTCCTACAATGAGTTGGATCTCATCCGCCGATGGGGAGTATTGGATGTGTTGGCACATCTTGTACAGTGGGATCTCCTCGATGAACCTGTCCACTTCTGCTTGTGTGGGTTTGTATTCGCCGATGCCAATTTCCGTTCTCACAACATCAGCGAGAAGGACACTCATCGCTTGAGCGGTACCTCCAGCTGCACGGATAGGCCCTGCGAAGACAAGGTCCACGAATTCCGTACCATCATCATTGATTCCGATCTTGGTGTCTGCAAGACCTTCTAGTGGTGCGACAAGGATTCCTTCGGTGAGGACGGCCAATCCCGCACGGATGGCAGTATCGAGGGCCTTCTCTTTACTTCCCATGTCCCTTTTGGCCATCTCTCTGGCAACATACAATGAGACCAGTTCCCTATTCTTGTATTTGTCAGTGAGTTCCCTGATCGTCTCGGCAATCCCTTTGACATCATAATCCTTAAGGAGTTTCTCCACTCTTGATGCCAGATCTTCCGCCTGGGGGACTTCGACCTTATTCTCTGGGTCTCTTCCCAGACGTCTCGCCTTGCGAGCGATATCGTAACACACCTCGTTATCCTCAGCGAGTTTCTTGAAGTACTCGCCCATCTCTTCACTGTAGATGAGTTCAGGCATCTTCGTCCTCTTCCGACTGCTGGAGCCTTATCTTCCTGAGCTCAGTGATGATTGCGGTACGGAGGGACTCCATGTTCTCTCCGGTCTGTGCGGAGAAGCATGGTCTGTCGGGGTTTCCGGTCTTCATTATATCGCACTTGCTCTCTGCGACGATGATGGGCACACCTTCGAATCCACTCTTAAGGGACTCCATAAGTGCGATCTGTTTTTCCATGGTGTATCCGCAGGTCTCGGACGGATCGATGACGATGAGCATGACGTGTGTCAGATATTTCAGAGCGAGGATTGCCTGTTTCTCGATATCATTGCGTTCGGAGAGCTCTCTGTCGAGGAGTCCGGGAGTATCGATGATCTGGAACTTCCTCCATTCGTCCTCGATGTGTCCCACGATGATTCCTTTGGTTGTGAAAGGGTAGGGAGCAATCTCGGGGGCCGCTGTGGAGAGTTCTGTGACCAGATTGCTCTTCCCTACGTTGGGGAATCCTGCCACGACAACGGTGGCTATGTCGGATTCGATGGAAGGGAGTTTTCTGAACTTGTTCTTACAGTCCTGGAGGAACAGGAGGTCCTTGGCAATCTGTTTGAGTAAGGAGGAGACGCGACCGTAGAAGTGTGCTCTGACACCTTTGATCACTTCAGGGTCCTTGCTGCGTCTGATGTTCCTCAGGGACTCATTGGTGAGTTTGTCCGTACGGTTAGCAGCCCATTTCAAGGTACCAAGCGATTTCTTGTACGGGTCGAGGCCGATGACAAGGTCCACCAGTTCCGGGAGGAAATCCTCGTCCTTCTCGAATCTGGGGAATTTTTCCACATATCCATTGAGTGTATCCTTGACGATATCTCCTACCGCAGATACTTTGGCCAGTGTAGTCTTTTTCACAGAATCCAGGGCATTCGCTCCTGAGATCGTGATTTTCGACGCTCTGTGGAACGCTTTGTCCATCAATTCATCCGCTGAAAGTACGGTTGGGATTCTGTATGTCTTCTCGGCCATGCTTCTAAGAGCGCGCGCATATAGATAAAGCTGACTCTGCTCATGCATCGGCAACTCCCTTCATTTTCGAGAATGTCATCTTAAAGAGCCAGAGGTCATGGTCATAGTACTTCTGCGGTTTGAATGACGGCGGGATGCAGTTGCTTGGAACGCCTTCCATCACGATCCCTACCTCTGCACTCCACTGGCTATTCTCCGAATCGGTATCGAGCACTGTGGTGATTGCTGATATGTTGATCTTCGTGGATAGGCCAGTTTTTACCTTCAGGCTCAAATCCGCAAGGTCCATAAATTTTGGTGCGGACATCTTTGTGTAGATCACTGTTCTGAGATACACGTCGTCCAGGAGGATTTTCTCCATGCTCATGCCCGCAGGGTTGTTTATGTGCTCACCTATGATGGGGATCATAGTTGCCAGATATCTCAGGGAATCACTCACAATCTTGGAATCCAATCCAATCATCATCTTAAGTCCCATACCGAGGGATTCAGTGTACTCCTCGAATGCGACATTGATGAAAAGATACGCCTCTATCAGGACATTCGCTATGGTGTCTATGATCTCCTCTATCATGGCGGCAAGAACCTTCTCCAAGAATAGCATGACCTGTTCGACGGTTGTGAGTTTTCCACCCATCTCATCGAACACTTTTGGAACAACTTTTTCCACTGCAGGAAGGATCATATTGGCCTTTACCAGATCCAGGTCCATTCTTGCACCGTTGCTGGATCCCGGGGACTCCTTGTTCATACACCATTCTGCATATGCATCGCTGGCACGTTGGTTGGTGAATGTACTGTTCTCATTATCCACGAGCCATCCGGTGACATCCACCACGTTGCCGTATGTATCGTAAAGGGTCACTCTCTCACCTTTCAATCCCTTGGATGCGGAGTTATTTAGGGTCTGTTTCGGGAATTTGATGACCTCATAGCATTTTGGCCCAATCGTGACATCGTCGATGGTGTAGGATTTGCTGTCTCCGGATTCCGGTGTGAGGACATAGCCAGTGAGGTCTATGGCAACGTTCGAGTTGTTATACAGCTCCACCCATTCCTTTCCAGTATCGTTTCCGGATGGGTTTAGCTCCACTTCGTTAATGATCAATCCGTCCTCTATAGGGAGCCCACATTTCAGATAGGCCCCTGCATCCAGTGCACATTTGATTCCAGGGATTGGTGTAGGGATGTTGGAGAGGATCGTTTCCATCAGAGGTATGTCTGTTAATGACAATTCGATTTTCTTGTATTGTACATGTTCTGGGAGTGTTCCGCTGTATGCGATGTCCCTTATGTTTCCTGTAATCGATACGTAGTACGGTCCACTGCTGAGGAGAGGGTCGATACTGATGTTGAACTTCCAATCATCGCCTTCGGCACCACCTCCCATAAGTATCTTGAAATCATCCATTTTCTTGCTAATTTTACAGAATGCTGTGGTCTTAAGCCCTCCAATCTCTTTCGATACAGTGACCTTGACGATATCCTTGACATCCTTGAACACCTTTTTGAGGTCGGTTTCTATCATGACGGTGATATCGAACATCTTGAAGACGATCCTTTGAGAATCCATCCCCAGGAATATGTCCTCTAACATCGGATCCATACGTTTCAGTAGATCTCTGAGGTATCTGTCCATCATATCTGTAATCAGTTCCATGGGAATCGAGATGACTTCATAGATCTGGGTCATCATTTCGTCCAACCTGTTTCCAAATTCTAGGATTGCAGTACTACAGATGTTCTCAAGGTCCTTGATCGTGCGATACAACTCTATGATGTCATCAAGCAGTGGCTTGAGAAGGTTCAATATCTTGGCCCAAACGTCGTTGATGAGAGTATTGCTCTTCTTGTAGTCAACGCCCATCAAACCCCATCCGCTGATGCATGGTATCTCCAGTGCCAATGACACGTCACATAGTCCCGTATATGATGCATCATGTGTACCTAGTGCACCTACGAGGGTGTTCGCGGATGTCACTGTGAATCCGATGGTTCCATTGATTTTGATATCAAAGATTGCAGAATAAGTCGTATTTCCAAGGTGATCAAACCCAATGTAGTGAATATTTTTTGATTCATTCTTGGTGGGATCGATGATGTCCACATCCAGATTCTCTAAGTCCGTGATACCCATGACTTCGGTGTGTATTCCGGATGTTCCATCATTAAGTGAATAGTCGTTCTTTCCAGGGAGTTCAATGATATCGAAACTCGGCTCTGTGGAGAAGTGCTCCATCATGGTGTCGATTAGCTCGGTCATTGAATTCTCTACTACCCGATTGAGGTTTCTCTTATTGAGTACCTTATCGATGGCGAATGCGAGGGAGTCTATGATGATATTACTGTTATCCTTGATGACCCTGTTCATACTGACCAGTTCGTCTATTTTCTTATCGATTTCTGTCCTGAATCCTTCTACATATGAATTTATGTCAATGTTCTTCAGAATCCTGAAGGATATGTCTTGGGTCATGTTGTGCAGTTCGGGATGTTCGGTAACGATTCTGTTTACGATGGCAATGTGTGCATCATTGATCGCTGCAGACATCCTGTCAAGTCCGAAAATGTCGTATCTGTTCTCCTTGATGTGAATGTATGCGGCAGAGAACAACGGATCCGTGACGTGGCACGTTCTGGTGGCGTTCTCTGCTTTATCATTGATGATATCGTAGCTGTTTTCGATACATCTCAGGATCTCCGATCTTACAGTTTCTAGAAAACTCTCGTTATCGAAGCAATCCACATCTATCCTCACAATACAGGATCCTTTGATAGCATTTGCAATGGATCTGATGGTATCCTTGAGTGGGTCCAGTAGTATGTTCCTGTCCTTATTGTAATTCTTATAGAATTGTCCCCATCCGTTCCAGTCCAAGGCATCCATTCTGTCGAGATACACGATTTCCGTCCATCCTTCGATAGGTATGGTGATCGGCTCATCATCGATCAGGACTTCATAGCTCATGTCCGGAACAACGATCGCCATTTTCGACGTCTCAAGAACCAAATCATCCCTAGCGCCTATGGCCTTCATGCGGTCAGATATTATGCCTGTGACATTCTGTTTGTTCATGTCCTTTCCAGTAAATACTCCGATGATTCCATTGAACGCATTGCGCCCAATATCCCACACGCTGTCGATGAATTCAAAGACCTCGTCATATCCTATGTATTCCATCCAACTGAATGCAAAACTATCGATATTGGAAAGTATCGCCTGCGCATAGAACGACCCTATATCGAAACTGATCCCGCCATCCTCTACGACCATGTAATCTGCAAGATCGATCTGGGTCATTTTCAGGAGAGTGTTGTTGCCAGATGCGTTGCATCTGAAGTTCATCGTCTCCAATATGTCAAGGGCGTTGCGTATGGCTCTTCTTACATCATCCTCTGTTATGATATCCATGGTGCTTTTCTTACCGGTTAGATTGTCCAGCCCATATCCATTGATGACCCTATTCTGTGCAAGTGCGGTGAGTTGATAGTCAACCATCTGTGCCAGTGCAGAATTTGAACCCTCTAGTGACAGTTCGAATTCTGTTGCGGACTCCACGATTAGAGGTAGACACGATGTCGCATCCGCTACGATATCCAGTGTTCTGATTGTGCTGGTGGATTCTGTGGAGAACGATGCGGTCACAGTGCCCATGGCACGGAGGAATGCTGACTGAGTTCCATTTTCCTCTATTCCGAGTTTGACGGACTCCATAGTGAGCCAGATATCATGTTCGATAATGTCTGTGGTGACCCCTCTATTATTGGATGGGAATTGTGTATCGAACATCCGTTTTTGAAGTTGGTCAAATGTTCTGGCACGTTCAATCAGATTATCGGATGCGTATTGGGTATCATAGATGCCATCCGGTGCGTTGGCACTGAGGTCGGTGATAAGATTGCCCAGATTCGTTTCAATCCTCAATCTTGCATGTTCAATCTCCTCATCCAGTGCGTCTATTTCATTCGATAGTGATTCGGTATTCTCGGTGGAATCCTCTATATTCTTCGTGATTACGCAGAAGAATGTGCTGGATATCAGGAGTGCCACAGCAATCATCGCCAATGGCATCTGTCCTTTCTTCGATCCTCTCCTGGATTTTACATTCATGCATGGATTTCGTTCTGAATCCGATTATAAAGGGGGAGCTAACAGTAATACGTTAACGATTGCTTTGAGTTAGTGCAACCCTTTATATTATCCGAGGGACTTAGTCAGGTATTATATTAGGAGAAGGGACAACATGCCTGCAACAGCAAAGAAGTATGGTCTCCCGACCGGTCTTCCCAGGAAGACGGAATCGATCTGCCCCGAGTGCGGAAAGGTTCTTGAGACGGAAATCTACGACAAGGGTGGGAAGGTGTTCGCCAAGAAGACCTGTCCTGAGCACGGCGAGTTTGACAGTCTTATCTGGTCCGATACAGAATTCTACCTGAGAGCAGAGAAGTACGGTGTGGATGGAATCGGAGTCTACAACGAAGATGATACCACTTCGGATGATGACAATGTCAGGATAATGATCGGTGACAAGAAGGTGGATTTGAAGACCACAACGATTCTTTGTAATATCGATTTGACCAACAGGTGCAACATGACCTGTCCGATCTGTTTCGCTGAGGCGAACTCCGCAGGATATGTCTATGAGCCAGATTACGATACGATTGTCAGGATGATGGAGATGCTCAGGAACCAGAAGCCCACGAAATGTCCTGCAATCCAGTTCTCCGGAGGTGAACCTACCATCCATCCACGTTTCTTCGACATAGTCAAGAAGGCGAGGGAGTTGGGATTCGCACAGGTCCAGGTAGCTACCAATGGTCTTGAGTTCAGGGACATCGAGTTTTGTAAGAAGGCCGTCGAGGCAGGTGTGCACACCCTCTACCTTTCATTTGACGGAATTTCCGATGATGTGTACATCCAGGCAAGGGCAAGGAAGATGTTCCATGTAAAGAAACAGGTACTTGAGAATTTGAGGTCCCTCCCGAAGCACCCGTCCGTGGTCCTCGTCCCCACTGTCGTAAAGGGAATGAATGACAAGCAACTCGGAGACATCGTCAGATTTGCTTTCGAGAATTCCGATGTCGTCAGAGGGGTCAACTTCCAGCCCGTTGCATTCACCGGAAGGGTTACCAACGAGGAATTGGAAGAGGGTAGATTCACCATCCCCGATCTGGTCAATAACTTCAATGAGCAGACTGGATGGACGGATAAGGATGATTGGTGGCCCGTACCTATCGTCGCACCAGTGTCCAATCTCATCTCTCAGCTCATGGGTAAGAGTAAGGTGACATTCACCGTTCATCCCCATTGCGGTATCGCAACATATCTGTACAAAGGGGATGATGGAAAGATCACACCTATTCCCAAGTTCATCGATGTGGACAAGTTCTACTATGGCATCACCGAGTTGGGTGAGAAGATCGATAAGGCACGCTTCAAGAAGCTCTATGCATTGAAGGTCCTCAAATTGGTGGACAAGTGCATCATAGAGTCCGGTCTGCCGGACGGAATGACCAAGAAGGACTTCAAGAAGCTTATCAGAAGTCTGATTTCAGACGATTCAAAGAAGACACTCGCTCAGTTCTCTTGGAGGACCATGTTCATCGGAGGAATGCATTTCCAGGATTCGTACAACTATGATATCCAGAGGGTGGAGCGTTGTGCGATCCATTACGCTACGCCCGATCTCCGTGTGATTCCGTTCTGTGCATACAATTCGGGACCAGAGTATCGTCAGGAGATCGAGGCCAAATATTCCGTACCTCTCGCTGAGTGGAAGGAGAAACATAAGAAGGAGGCGAAGGCACTCGAGGATGCGTTGATCGTTCCCGAGGACCAGAGGCCGGATCTTTGAGGTGGTTTGATGAAGGTTGATTATCATAAATGTCTGCATTGCGGCGGTTGTGTAGGATCCTGTCCGCAGAATGCCATCTATCTGAACGATTACGTCCTGGAGTTCGATGATGATCTCTGCAACGGATGTGGAAGATGTATCAAACTCTGTCCTGTGGCAGCGTTGTCAAAGGAGGCCTGAATATGGTGAAGAGATACGATTGTGATGTCGTCGTCGTAGGTGCCGGTCCTGGAGGAAGTATGGCTGCAAGATATGCCGCGGAGGGTGGTCTCAACGTCCTTCTTTTGGAAAAGAAGGCGGAGATCGGAGCACCTCTCAGATGTGCAGAGGGTGTGGCCAAGAAATGGCTCGCAGAGGTCGGTATCGAACCGGATCCAAAGTGGATATGTGCGGACATGAAGGGTGCAATCATCAGGTCTCCAAGTGGATTCAAGTTCCAGCTCGACGAGAGCAAGGCTGGATCCGAGGTGGGATATGTCCTGGAGAGGCACCTCTTCGACAAGGCTCTTGCGGAGAAGGCTGCAGAGGCTGGTGCAACCATCATGATGCGTGCCGGAGTTACCGGAGTCATCAAGGATGGGGACAAACTCGTTGGTGTCAAGGGCAATCAGCTGGGTGAGGAGTTCGAGGTATACGCCAAGTGCATTGTAGCAGCCGACGGTTACGAGTCCCAGGTAGGAAGGTGGGCAGGGATGGATACGGACTGTAAGCTCACTGACATCGATTCCTGTATCCAGTACAGGATGGTCAACATTGATATCGAGGAGGATTATTGTGACTTCATCATCGGTGGGGATGCACCCGGCGGATATGTGTGGGTCTTCCCTAAAGGTAAGAACGTAGCAAATGTCGGAATCGGCATCATGGGGTCCAAGTGTACGGGTAAGGCGGATGCCAAATACTATCTTGACAAATACATCGCCAAGACTCCCGGGCTCGCCAAGGGTTCCATCGTGGAGGTAGTGGGCGGATTCGTTTCCACATGCCCTGGTCTCGATGAGACCACTGCAGACAACATCGTTCTTGTCGGTGATGCTGCAAGGATCATCGACCCCATCACAGGTGGAGGGATCTGTCACGCATGCAGGTCCGGAATGTATGCAGGAAAGGTTCTCGTGGAATGTGCGAAGACCGGTGATTTCTCCAAGGCCGCATTGAAGCCCTATGAGAAGATGTGGCGCGACAGGATGGAGGACAAACTCTATAGGAACTGGATGGCAAAGGAGAGACTTGCCGAGCTCGACGACGAGACAATCGATGAGGTCGTCAAGCTCATATCTACCGCTAATATTGAGGAGGTAAACGTATACAACCTGCTTAAAGCGGTCAAGGAGAAGTTCCCGAAGGTCGTTGAAGGTTTCGAGGACCTAATCTGAGAATAAACCGGGGATTATATATCCCCATTTTACTCATTTTCATTATAACTGGAATGTGACACATATGAGAGAATTATGATTCCGATCGAGTCTGAATTTTCGGATTATGTGGAAAGTGCGGTGTTTTCACTTAGGTATTGTGAGTCGTGAATTCGGGCATGATTTGCCCTAATCTGATGATATGTCCCATAACCGGGATTTGACCGATGGCGACCCTAAGCCATCTATCTGTCAAATCCAAATCATAGTTCAGAAATGGTACGGAATCTGATGTATTCCGACTTTGGTTCAAAGTGGTAGTGGAAATGCACCTGTCCTGGGGGCCGTTTCTTCCACTCTTACGCCTTCGGTCTCAGTATGAACCACCATGGGTATGCCTCCGTGGAGGCGGATCGCCTCACATACGGCGTCCGGTTCATCGGTGAGTGCGATCATACTTCCTCCGCCTCCGGATCCTGTGAGTTTGGCACCGAAGCTGTGCGGTAGTACGGCATTGACAAGTTTATTGAGTTCATTGCATGAGACTCCGAGGATGGAGAGGAGTTTATGGTTACGGGTCATGATATCTCCAAGATCCTCCTTGTCCCCTCTTCTGATAGCATTCATTCCCAGGAGTGTGATAAGTCCTATCTCATCGATTATATCGGAAGCGAATCCGTTACGTTCTTTGAATTTACGGACTTTCTCTACGATCGGCCCGGTGGGTGCATGTATGCCTGTATAACCGACAACGAATGTCATTTTTGGCACGTCGATGTCCGTAACCTTCCATGTGTTCTCCCCTTTGTTGATCTCCCAAAGTGGTCTGCCCATGCCTTCGGGATTATTGATGGCGATACCTTTCCCATGGGTGCATGTCGATGTATCTATTGGGCTTGCACGACCCTGGGCGAACCATTCGGCATTGAACGCGTCACGCGCGATTTCCTCCTCGTCGATCTCCTTGTTGAACAGTTTCCTGATGGCAAGTGATATCGAGGAGGAAAGTGCCGCAGAAGATCCCAATCCTGAACTTGCAGGGATGTCCGTGACGGCATTCACACTGATGTTCCCAACCTTGTTGTCATGAATGATGGAGCGGATGTGTGGGTGCGATCCTGCGATCGCCCTGTGACCATTTACGATGAAGTCCTGGGATTTCTGCACTCTGCAGTAGAATCTGCGGTCTATAGCCAAGGCTACAGCTGGTTTACCGTATACCACGGAGTGCTCGCCCAGAACGATCATCTTGCCCGGGGCGGAGGTGATCACACAATCCTGTTCGTTCATTCTTCGTTCAACTTGTATTTTCCAAGCATTTCATAGATTGCATCGTTGGGACTTCTCATTCCGAGAGCTGGCTGACCCATGTCCCACCAGCGCTCTTCGAATTCGCGCATCCCTTCGAGATACGCCTCATCAGAGGGGAAATCCTCACGTTTGACCGTTTCCACGGCTTTTTTGGCTTCTGCGATGATGTCAACTTCGAATTTCTTGTTAGCGAGCGCCATTCCAAGCATTTCATCGAAACAATAGGACGACTCCATCGCTATATCTGTGGTAGGTGCATCGAAGACGAGATCCATGACGCTGTTGGCGATCATGATGAACATCATCTCATCCCTTCTGTCAGCAGGGATGTTCTGGGAATCTATGTGCTCCTTGAGGGATTCATACATCAGGTCTCTGAGTGCCTGTGCCCTTGCAGGGTTTTTTCTGAACAACTGCTTCTCTGCAATGACTTCGGGACTGTCCTCTACCTCTGTGATGATCTCTCCTGTGAGCGGATCGATCCTGGTCTTGAGTTTCTGTTCTTCCATGTATGTTTCACTCCTTTCTTAATTTAGCATATGTGTCTGCCAGTATGTCCATTCCTTTGGAAATCTTGGTCTCGTCGGCAGCGTATGAGAACCTAAGGTGACCTTCTCCGTACGACCCGAATGCGGATCCTGGAGTGCAGATCAGTCCGCTCTTGGCTAGTTCCATCGCAAGGTCTGCAGATTTGATGTCCAGGTCATAGGATGGGAATGCATAGAACGCACCTTTTGGCGGATCCATGTGCATTCCATCAATCTCATTGATCCTTTGAACGATGAGATCTCTTCTTCTTTTGAATATCGTACGGGCATCTTTTAGGTAATCTTCGATGTCTGGCATTGCAGCCAGTGCACCATACATGGCTGGCATGTTGGGGCTGGCGCAGAGGTGGTACTGCATCTTGATAAGTTCGTCCATCATGTCCTCGTCGGCCATTAGGAATCCCATCCTCCAACCAGTAATGGCCATCATCTTGGAGAATCCCCCTACCACGATAGACCTGTCCAGATATGGAAGGAAGGAGAGGTGTTTTCCTTCATAGATGAATGAATCGTACACCTCATCGGAAATTATGGTGAGGTCATGGTCCTCCGCAAGATCCAATATCCCTTTGAACGATTCCTCATCGAGGATCGACCCTGTGGGATTGGATGGATTATTGACAACAATCGCCTTCGTAGCGGGCGTGATTTTGGACTTGATATCCTCTAGGTCTGGTTGGAAGTCTGGTCCGGACATCTTATAATCTGTAAAAGTTCCTCCTGCTAGTTTCGCGTGAGGGCCATAGATGACGAATCCAGGGCTGGGGGTGAGCACATTGTCTCCGGGGTCAATGATAGTCATAGCGATCTCGAGGAGTGCCGAGGATCCGCTGGGTGTTATCATGACGTTGCTACTCTTAAGGTCGCTCCAATAAGCGGAGTATTTCTGGGCAACACTCTCCCTAAGTTCCATGATACCTGCCGTGGGCCCGTATTTGTTTAGTCCGTTCTCGGCGGCAAGTGTCATTCCGTCGATAGCCTTCTTCGGGGGCAACAGGTCGGGTTCACCGAGACCCAGGTTTATGCTGGTGGGGCTGGCGATATCGAACATCTTCCTGATGCCTGACATCTCTATCGAATTGAGTCTTTGGGAGACCTTCATGTGTGGTGAATGTCATTCCTACCTTAAACATTGGTGGTTCATATGACGTGCTTGGATGTCTGATTTTGACCGTTTCGGACTATTGTGTTGGATGGTGATGGATACATAAATTGGAGTATCTACATTGCTGGGTATGTCCTGAATTCCGTCGTTTTGATAGATAGATTTATATGTAAATCATACCGATATGGTAAGTAATCAGCCGACCGACGGGTATCGTCAGTTCGACAAGAAATCGAAGGCAGTAATCAAAAAAACTGTCGAGGGGATAGTATGGGATTCATTGATAAGTTGAAATCGCTCTTCAAGAAGAAGGATGACAAGGTCGTAGAGAAGAAGGCATGTGGATGCGGATGTGGTGCAAAGAAAGAGGATGCACCTGTAAGTTTCGCATCCCAGTTCAAAGCCGATTCCGCTGTTGGAAAGGCACTTGTTTACGCAGCAGAGGCACTCGACAAGAAGGTCGCAGCAGGACTTTCCGAGAAGCAGGCAAACCTGTATCTCGCTAATCTCAAGGCCATCGAGGGTTCTGCAGATCCCGAGGACGTTAAGCTCGTCGGAATCGGACAGGTCATCGGACAGATTTACAGAAGTTAAACATCACGGGGGCAATACCCCCGACAAAAACATCTTTCGACTCTTGTTTGTTGCGTTCTTTGGATTGTGGGAGACATCTTTTTAATGGGTATGTATATCGCAGGATAGGTGATCCTATATCGAAGATTCTCGACATGGACCTTCTCTACATGTTCTTTGATGCAACCAATATGCACAGGTGGAATGATCATATTCGTCCATTGGACCTGACAGAGTTGGATAAGCAGTCCCATAAGGCAGCTATCGCCTGGGTGCTTGGAAAGTCCTGGGAGAGTACAACCGGGGAATCGATCGATTGGAGAAGACTCATTGAACATTCTGTGTTCTCGTTGATTGAAAGGTGTGTGATGACGGACATCAAGCCACCATTGTTCCATCGCATCAAGGTCGAGAAGGCATCCGAGATGGCAGACTTCGTTATGTCGGAGGTCCACAGAATTGTTCCACGTTTGGATCTCGACTTTGCTAAACGGCTGGATTCATATCTGAGGTCCAAGAATGATACCCGTGAGGATGAATTGCTTCGTGCCGCACATTACATGGCGACCCACTGGGAGTTCAATCTTGTCTATGATATGAATAGGCATATGGTCGGCATAGATCATACGCGTAACGATATCGAGGCGGAGATCGACCATCACGATACGGTGATCGCCAATATGAGGGCTGTCATGGGCAATGACAACTTCATCGATTTGATCGGACAGTTGAGGTTCCAGCAAAGATGGACGCGTACGCCGCGCATTCCTGTGACCACAGTTCTTGGACATTCCCTGTTGGTTGCAAACGCGGTGTTCCTCAATGATTTGGATAAGGGGGCGGATGATCGGATGTTGTACAACGATTATTATGCCGCATTGTTCCATGATCTTCCTGAGGTCCTGACCAAGGATGTCATAACTCCTGTGAAGATGAATGTCGGTGGGTTGTCAGAACTTTTGGAGAGTTATGAGGAGGAGATGGTCGAGAGCAAGCTTATGCCCATGATTCCGGAGTCATGGAGGGAGGAATTCAGATTCATCCTGTATGATCCCTTCTCCGACAAGAAGGACGAGCGGTTCGGTGAACTCATGGGCAGGGATATCAAGGCTGCGGATCTGATCGCGGCATATATGGAGGCCAGACTGTCCCGTTACTATGGTGTGTCATCACGTGTATTGAGGGATGCGGAGGCCTCATCATTGAAGAGATTGAGCAGATACATGACGACAATGGATGTCAATGGTCTGTTGCAAGATCTGGAAAAACTGTGCGAATGATTACATCGATCTAGGCATCATCGATGGTAGATTCACATTTCTTGTCTTCAGAATTGTGTAAAACGTGATGACTTCGAACCGACCATTCGCGGACGGTTCGAAGTCAATCTATGGTTTTTAACTCCGTGTTCAGAGGCCGATCTTCTCTACATCGCCCATGTATTTCCTGAGTGCCTTGGGAATCAGGATGGTGCCATCGGCCTGCAGATTGTTCTCAAGGAACGCAATGAGCATCCTTGGGGGTGCGACCACTGTGTTGTTCAGGGTGTGTGGGAGATATTTGGTTCCATCCTTCTTCGCGACACGCATCTTAAGACGCCTTGCTTGTGCGTCACCAAGGTTGGAACAGCTTCCTACCTCGAAGTATTTCTTCTGCCTAGGGGACCATGCCTCCACATCCAGGGATTTCACCTTCAGGTCAGCGAGGTCGCCTGAACAACATTCGAGGGTTCTGACCGGGATGTCAAGTGTTCTGAAGAAGTCGACGGTGTTCTGCCACAGTTTGGTGAACCATTCCATGCTCTCATCAGGTTCACAGATGACGACCATCTCCTGTTTCTCGAACTGGTGGATGCGGTAGACTCCGCGCTCCTCGATTCCATGTGCGCCCTTCTCTTTACGGAAACAAGGGGAGTAGCTGGTGAGGGAGATGGGGAGCTGTTCCTCCGGGATGATCTGATCTATGTACTTACCGACCATGGAGTGCTCGCTGGTACCGATGAGATAGAGGTCCTCTCCCTCGATCTTGTACATCATCGCATCCATCTCTTCAAAGCTCATAACGCCCTCCACGACCGCTCTGTGGATCATGAATGGGGGGACGACATAGGTGAAGCCCCTGTCGATCATGAAGTCCCTAGCGTAGGAGATGATTGCGGAATGAAGGCGTGCGATGTCTCCCTGGAGATAGTAGAATCCATTTCCGGATACGCGACGAGCACTGTCCAGATCAAGACCGTTGAGCGCGTTCATTATATCCGCATGGTAAGGGATGTCGTAATCCGGAACGATGGGTTCTCCAAATTTCTCTACTTCCACGTTGTGTGAGTCATCCGGTCCGATGGGGACGGATGGATCGATTATATTGGGGATGACCATCATCTTGGAATTGATGCTATCCTCGATGGCCTTGAGCCTGTCATCATTTGATTTGATGATGTCTGCTATGTCATTGACCCTCTTCTTCTGGTCCTCGACCTGAGTCATAAGTGATTCCACATCTGCTCCGGGCTGTTTGGATGCCTTCATGAGGTCGGAGACTTGTTTGGACGCATCGTTCCTTTCCTTCTTCAGGTTGTTAGTTCTTCCGATGATTTCACGTCTTTCGAGATCTTCCGCGATGACTTCGTCAACAAGTGGCAATTTCTTGTCTTGGAACTTCTTTTTGATATTTTCCTTGACAATTTCTGGGTTCTCCCTGAGGAATTTAATGTCGATCATAATCTCGCCCTGATTCAGAATTTCTTTTGGGACAAAGAGGTCCAAGTCCTCTTATCGGTGAGGATGACAACGTTTCCACGCACATCCACGACGATTGCATTGGTTGCTTCCGCTATCGCTTCAGCGATCTCGCTGGTGCCATCGTCGGTGAGTACCTTTACCTTGATGAGTCTGTTTTTCTTGAGCTGTGCTGTGATCTCTTCGTACAGGGAGTCCTTGAGACCGTCCTTCCCTACGTGGACGGTAGGGCCGATCTCGAGCGCCCTGCGCATGAGTTCTTTCTTTGCTTCCTTCTCTGTCATGTACGCTTCTCCCTGATGTATGGAATGCGTTTGATGGATCCACAGTTGTCACAGGTGCATATCACCCTTTCACGACACACCCTGACCCTCTCGTTGTATCCGGGGATCAGTGGCACCAGGCACTCCTTACAGAATGGAAAGTCCTTAGGCATCTTTACCTTGGTCTTCCTGCAGATGCGGAGTGCGATATCGACATATCTTATTGCCCTATCCTTTTTACCCGATCTGATGGCATTCTTGGACAGTTCGGTGAGTATGCCGATGCGTTCCTCCGCGATTCTGGCAATCTTCTGATTGGACAGCCGTCTCTTGGACATCTGTGTTCACTCTGCTGTCGCTATCAGGGTCGTCTTATTAAGTCTTTGCACGTGTGCGCGTGCGATCGTGTCACATATAGGCTTTGAGTGCTTCCCTGATTTCCGCGTCTTCTCCTACGAGTTCTATATCATCGTAGCTGTACTCTGTCCACAGGAATACGAAGTAGTCGTTGAAGGTTTGAACTGCTTCGTCCCAGGTCGGTTTAGAGACGGATATGCCTAACGTTTCATTCTTCAGGTGCCATTCTCCATCATATAATATCTCTGCTACTACTGGCTCTTTGACGGACACATCACCGTCTGAGGAGATGAGCTTACGGAATCTCATAGTATGTGCCTGGGTCACGTTACTTACGTCCCTGATTTCGAGAAGGTCTCCGTCAGAGGAGTACATGAGTCTTCCAACTATGTACACTGCACCTTTTCCGATTAGTGTGCGTGCTACATTCTCCACAGCTTTCTCCCTGAATTGAAGTCTTACCTTGTCAGTTCCAGATTCAAATCCGAGGATCTGCCCCTTGGACTTGGAGTGTGATGCGGTGATGATACCGAGAGCAGCACCATTGATGCTCATGCCCCTGTCCTTCATGAACGCATCCAGTCTGGCGATGTCCACTTTCCCGAAAGTCTTCAGATTGTCGGGTGATCCATACATGAACGAAAGGTCGGGGTATTCGTTGATATGTTCGGACAATGCGGCCACATCGTATATGATGTGGTTCCTGAAGTATGGGTCTGCGAAGTTGTCCTCCATCCAATATCCGCCGGTTCCAGAACCCATTGCATCCATGGTGGCTTCCATCAGGTCGATGGTTTCCTCGGTGATCGATCCTACTGCGAGCGACTCTGTTGATGTTCCGATGGAGATGCCATTCTCATCCATGTACAAGATGAATCTGGATAATATCTCTGGGCGAAGTGACTTCTGGATGCCTAGTTCCCTTCTGATGATGTACTCTCCGATATCAGACAGTATCTGTTGGACGTCTATCATGATCTGACCTGCCAGTGTGGCAGGGACCCTTTCGCCCTCTGTTTTAGGGACCACGTTCACTATGAAGTTCCTCATGACTTGTGCACCTCATCGACCTTATGCAGTTGGGTATGTACGTTTGATAAAAAGAACTATGCTTTTACACAACACTGTCTGTGTCGAGTATGTTGTGCCAGTCATCCTTCAAATCCAGTCTGGTTTGTTGGATTTATATTCTATATATCGGATGTAGGTCCTCGGTGCAACGGTTGGAATTCGATCTTTGCCCGAAATCGTTATATCTACGATACGATTCGACCGACTCATACTGAAGTCGGCAATTCATGGTAATCTATTAATATAGAATCGGGATTGTCAGACCTCGCAACTATTACCTATAAAGGTGGTATCAATGGCAAGAAAGCCCGCAGTAATGTACAGAGAGATCAAGGGAATGGCATTCACCCGCAGAAAGTTCATGGGTGGAGTTCCCAACAGCAGAATTCAGCAGTTCGACATGGGTAACCTCAAGGAGGAGTTCCCTGTCGTCCTTTCACTTAAAGTCACCAACCGTGTCCAGATTAGGCACACTGCACTCGAGGCAGGCCGTATCGCAGCAAACAGGGTCCTTTCCAAGGAGGCTGGAGTTGCCAATTACCACATGAAGGTCAGGGTCTACCCCCACATCGTTCTCAGGGAGAACAAGCTCGCAACCGGAGCAGGAGCAGACCGTGTTTCCAGCGGAATGAGGAGCGCATTCGGAAAGAATGTCGGAACCGCAGCAAGGCTCGAGCGCAACCAGGTCGTTATGACCGTTTCATGCACTCCCCAGGTTTTCAACACCGCAAAGCTTGCACTGTGGAAGGCTTCCATGAAGTACCCCACTCCCTGCTACATCGATGTTGAGAAGGGAAAAGAGCTCGTAATGTAAATGTTTGATCTCAAACTTCAATACATTGCTAACTGGGTTCGCGACAGGGGCTATGCCTCTGTCGCACTTCAGTTGCCTGAGGGCTTGAAGCTCCGGGCAACTGAAATTGTCGATTTTTTAACTCAGGAAACTGAGGCTAATTACGTCATGTTAGGTGATCCTTGTTATGGCGCCTGTGACCTTTTCATCAACTACGCTTCTGTAGCGGATGCGCTCGTTCACTTCGGACACTCTCCTATCCCTTCTCAGGGCGACGATCCTGATGTATTGTATATCGAAGCGGATATGCCGTTGGACATTCAGGAGAAGTTGGAGGCTGTTGTTTCCGATTTGGGATTGAATGTCGGTCTTTTGGCAACGGTACAATATCTCAATTGCATTCCTCAGGCAATGGATATCCTTCAGGAATCGGGACGTAACGCGTTTGTAGGCGAAGGGGACCATAGGATAATGTATCCTGGGCAGGTACTCGGTTGTAATTGTACATCTGCATATTCAATCAGTGATTGTGTGGATGAGTATCTTTACATCGGGGAAGGTGACTTTCATCCCTTAGCAGCGGCTTTCGGTGCTGGGAAACCCATAAAGGTGTTCAATCCTGTAACAGGCGAGTTGAGATCCGTGGACGATATTCGCGACCGCATCCTTCGTAGAAGGTTTGCTGCTATTGTCGGTGGTCAGGAGGCGCAGAGTTTCCTGGTCATTGTCTGTAGTAAGATTGGACAGAACCGTAACGATCTTGCGGATGATCTGGTGGAGATGATCAGATCCGTCGGGCGTGTTGCATATAAGGTGGTTATGAATGAGTTATCTCCACAGAATCTTATGCATTATCGCGTGGACGCGTTCGTTTGTACTGCATGTCCCAGAATCGCCATGGATGATGCGCTCCGGTACGATCGTCCTATGTTGACTCCTCCGGAACTCGAGGTCGCACTTGGTCTCCGGGAGTGGGATGATTACGTCTTCGATCAGATTGTTTCTCCCTGATGCCACTACCAACCCTTATTAAGTTACTATGTATCGTCTGGGTATGGCTAGTTCAGAGGATCTCCTCAATTCGAAATTGCCGGATGTGACCGTGGGTATCGGTGTAGGCAAGGATAGGGGTTCGGTCGAGTACAGCGCTTCCAAATATCCAGGAAAGGTGGTGATCTATGATGATCCAGTATCACTTGTGGATGATCTTGTTAGCGGTAAGATCGATGCTGCTGTCAGAGGGAACATGTCCTCTTCCGTGGTATTGCCTATCCTTAAGCAAAAGCTTGGATTGGATGAACTGGAACGTGTGGTCGTTCTCGAACCCAAGGGTGGGAGAATGTTCTGTATGGCCCCTGTTGGAATAGATGAGGGTTGGACCAAGGAACAGAAGATGGATCTTGTGAGAAAGAGCATGCCTCTGTTGAAGGCATTAGGTCTTGGAAACAGGGTTGCCATAATGTCCGGTGGCAGAGAGGACGATATGGGTAGGAATGAAAACGTCGATAGAACGATATTGGATGCCCGTGAGATTGTGCCAGTGTTGTGTTCGGAAGGTTATGATGCCTACGATGCGCAGATCCTTCTGGAGGATGTAGTGGATGAGGCGGATCTAGTCATAGCACCGGATGGGATTTCCGGTAATATCATATTCAGAGCGTTGCATTTCATCGGCGGAGCGGCCGCGTTGGGTGCGCCTGTGATAAATACGGACAGAGTATTCGTCGACACATCGAGAGCCAAGGCCGATTATGTGGACTGTATCGCCTTGGCCATGAAATTAACGGAGAAGATCATATGATACTCGAGATAGATGGTGGACATTCGGGGATAAGGTTCTCCGCATGTCATTTCATACCAAGACATGAGAAGTGTTCCAGGCTTCACGGCCATTCCTACATCCTTCGTTTGAGGTTGGAAGGGGATATCGGGGAGGACGGCATGGTCATGGATTTTGTTGTCCTTAAGAAGAAGCTTAAGGGATTTGTAGAGGAGTTCGATCACAGGACCATCCTTCCGGGAGATTCACCCGATGTGAAGCTTACCATCGAAGGTGACTATGTTGAAGCCGTTTCTTGCGGAAAGAGGTATGTCTTCCCTCTTATGGATGTCATCATCCTCGATGTCACCAACACCACTGCGGAGGAGATGACGCGCCATATGGTCAATAGATTGGTCAGTGAGGTGGAGTTCCCCTCCAACATCAGGTCCGTGGCAGTAGGCCTCGACGAGGAGCGTGGACAGACCGCTTGGTACGAGGTGAAACTCTGATGCCTGGTGCCGTCGTCCTTCTTTCCGGCGGATTGGACTCCACCACGACTCTGGCACAGGCACTTGCGGATGGTTGTACGGTCACGGCACTTAGTTTCAGGTACGGTCAGAGACACACCAAGGAATTGGTCTCTGCGGCCAATGTCGCTGAGTTCTTCGGTGTTAAACACGTCGTAGTGGACATGGACCTCAGTATGTTCAGATCCGCGTTGACTAGGCCAGAACTGGAGGTTCCAGAGAATCGTGACGAGTCCCAGATGGGCCAAGATATTCCAATAACCTATGTGCCAGCTAGAAATATCATCATGATGTCCGTTGCAGCAGGGTTATGTGAATCCGTGGATGCGGACCGTATCTACATCGGAGCTAACAACGTGGACTATTCTGGATATCCGGATTGTCGTCCAGAATTCTTCGATGCATTTCAGAAGATGATTGCCGTAGGTACCAAATGTGGTGTCGAAGGCAATCCCATAAAGATCATGACTCCCATTCTTAGGCTAAGTAAGGCAGATATAGTTCGTCTCGGTAAGAAGCTGGGAGCACCGTTGCATCTTACATGGTCCTGTTATGAGGGTAATGAAAAGGCATGTGGCAAATGCGATTCCTGTCAACTCAGACTGAATGGTTTCCATGAGGCCGGTTACGAGGACGAGATCGAATACGAGTGATCAGATGAAAATCTGTGAGATGTTCCGTTCCATCCAGGGTGAGGGAAAACTCATCGGGGTCCCGACATATTTCATCCGTTCCATCGGATGTAATTTGGACTGTGCATGGTGTGATACGAAGTATTCATTCGATGGCGGTATGGACATGTCCATCGAGGAGATCGTGGAAAGCACCAGAGGTGAGAAGCATATCTGTATCACCGGTGGGGAACCATTGATACAGAAGGAATTCCCAGAACTGTTATCCAAGTTATTGGATGCTGGGAAGCACATAACCATCGAGACGAATGGGTCTATTTCGTTGAAGGACATTCCCGATTCGGATAACATCCTGATCAGTATGGATATCAAATGTCCGTCATCGAAGATGACCGATAGGATGGACTGGAACAATCTGGCACTTTTGAAACCAAAGGATCAGTTGAAATTCGTCCTTGCAGATGAGGCGGATTATGAGTTCGCCGTAGATGTTGTCAAGAGGTACAAACCCAACACAGAGGTCATTTTCTCACCCGTGGGTGGGTTGGAGGTACGTTCCATCGCGGAACGTGTAGTCAAATCCGGATTGGATGTCCGCGTGCTCCTTCAATTGCACAAAATCATTTGGGGAAACAAGAAAGGGGTTTAGGCTTCCTGGAGGTCTTTGAATCTCTTCATGCGTTCACGCCTACGAATGTAGTCTGTGACGCATTCCTCCACGGAACCCTCTTCGTCGTATGAGACGTCTATTCCGGCCTTGTCGAGGATGTTGAATCCATGGGTGCCGATTCCGCCTACTACGACAGCTTCCACGCCAATGTCCACGATCGCCTGCGCAACCTTCATTCCTGCGCCCTCGGCTTCCATGAACTCATTCTCCACGACCGTGTAATCCAGGGTCTCCGAATCCACAATCAGGAAGAACGGTGCGTGACCGAAGTCCTCACTGACCTCAGAGCTCAAGTCTGGACCATCTGAAAGGACTCCGATCCTCATTCTCATCCCACCGTTTTGAGGACCTTGTCCGTGATCTCTTCGAAGGCCTTCGCGGATGCGCTTTCGGGATGGCTGATGACCACGGGCATTCCGCTGTCACCGGATAGGACGATTGCGGGCTCGATGGGAACCTTTCCGAGGAACTGGATGTCGAACTCGGTCGCGGTCTCCTTTCCTCCGCCGGATTTGAAGATGTCCGTGACCTCTCCGCAGTGGGGGCACACGAATCCACTCATGTTCTCGACGATACCGATGATGGGTACGCCTGTCTCCGCAGCGAAGGAGATGGATTTTCTGGAGTCGAGGAGTGAGACGTCCTGAGGTGTGGTCACGATGACGACTCCGTCCGCCTTGGGGATGAGCTGCATGATGGAGATTGCCTCGTCGCCGGTTCCTGGGGGCATGTCGATGACGAGATAGTCGAGGTCTCCCCAGTTGACATCCTCGAGGAACTGTCTGATGGCACCCATCTTGACGGGCCCTCTCCAGATGACCGGTGCGTCCTTGCTGGGGAGGAGGAATGCCATTGACATGACCTTCATGGATGGGGGAACAATGACGGGCATGAGCTTCCTGTTGTCATCGACCATGATCTGCTCATCTTCGATTCCGAACATCTTGGGGATGTTGGGTCCGGTGATGTCAATATCCATGAGGCCGACCTGGAGTCCCTTCTGTGCCATGGTGATGGCGAGGTTGGATGAAACGGTACTCTTACCGACTCCGCCCTTTCCACTGAGGACGATGACTACGTGCTTGATCTTTCCAAGGCTCTCCTGGAGCTTGAAATCTCCCTCGTTGATCATTGGTTTTGCCATGATGGGTCATGGTAAATCGGTGTTATAATCATTATTGTAAGGGTGTTAAAATGGTAGTGATAGCAATATTATCACTGTGAAAGGTATGATGAAAAGTGTCAATATTTTGTCCCGCCATCGCGGAGTCCTTACGGACGGTTTCGGCTCAATGCCTTATTTGAACTCATATTGACGTAATAAAATCTAAGTCATCCTATATAATGGTGCCTTAAGAATCTGAAAACTTCAACATATCTTTACATTAATGTTGTTTTCTCCCATTTTAGGTCATAATTAAACTTGTTGTCATTTGTCGTTTTTTCAGAAAGTATTTTAAAAGATTGTAAAAATGATAATATACAGGGTGTTGAAGTTTCGTCTGCAAGGGCTCAAGCCCTTCTTTCGTCTTCAGACACTTTATTAACGTATTGACAGGTGTATGCTGTGGCTAAGAAGGTCTTTGGAGATTATTATTTAGGTTTGGATATCGGAACTAATTCCGTAGGGTGGGCAGTTACCGATCCACAGTACAATGTTCTAAGATTCAATGGGAAGGCCATGTGGGGTGTCCATCTTTTCAAAGAAGGTAATTCTGCTGCAGAAAGACGCACTCATAGGTGTGCACGTCGTAGGTTACAAAGAAGAAAGCAGAGGATAGAGCTCCTTCAGGACCTGATGGATTCCGAAGTCTCTTCCGTGGATCCAGGATTTTTCGCAAGATTAAAGGAAAGCAACCTACACCTCAAAGATCGTAAAGTCGATCAGATCAATTCCATTTTCAATGATCCAGCATTTAAGGATAAAGATTATCATGATAGATTCCCAACCATCTATCATTTGAGAAAATATCTCATGGAAACCAAAGAGAAGCCAGACATTCGTTTGGTATATCTGGCACTTCATCATATCCTGAAGTATCGCGGACACTTTTTGTTCGAAGGATTATCGGAGGGAGCACTTCCGGATTTCGAGCCTGTGTTTAAAGATTTGATGGAAAAAGCGTCTTCTGAACTTGACATTGATTTTGAAGTACACGAGAATATTGATTCAATAAAAGGGCTTCTCGTCGATAAGGATATCAGGGTGCTTGAAAGAAAGAGAAAGATGCGTGAATTACTATCTGCTGAAAGTAAAAGGCAAAATGCATTTGCAGATTTGCTTTCTGGTGCAAAGATAGATCTATCAACTTTATTCTCCGAATGTGATACAAACGAATCAGAAGAATATCCAAAAATATCTTTTGGCGATGCATCTCTGGAGGAGAACACATCTTCCTTAGAGAACATCTTGTCCGAAGGACAGATGAGCACGCTCCTTTTGATGAAAACGATTTATGATTGGGGAATACTTTCCAAGTTATTGGATGGGGAGAAATTTATCTCAGATTCTATGGTCAAAAAGTACAATCTTCATAAGAAGGATCTCTATCTCCTCAAGACCATATTGAAGGATTATGGTTACAACAATTCCAATGATTATTCTCTGTACAGGGAGGTCTTGAAGTCCGATTCGGAACCGAACAACTATTGTGCCTATTCTGGGATGATCAAACAGACAAAAGATCCATCAAATGTCAAAAAGTTCTGTAATCAGGAAGCGTTTTGTGATTATCTCAAGAAGAAATTGAAAGATATAATCAATTTTGAAATTTGTGATGCTACAAAAGACATGTGGCGTAGAATTGAGGATAAGACCTTCATGCCACTCCAGAGGTCCAATTCCAATTCTGTAATACCGAATTCTCTACACAGGTCGGAATTGGAGAGAATCATAGAAAACATGTCTGTACATTATCAATTCTTCAATGAGAAGGATAAGAATGGCATCAGTATCGGAGAGAAGATTTCCAAGTTGTGTACATTCCGCATACCTTATTATGTTGGTCCACTGAGTCAGATATCTGATAGGTCCTGGGCGATTCATAAAGAATCTGGTAGGGTTACACCATTGAATTTTGATGATAAGATTGATATCGATCGTTCATCTGAAATGTTCATCGAGAAACTGGTCAGTCGTTGTACTTATCTTGTTGGTGAAACTGTACTTCCAAAATCATCACTTCTGTACCAGCGTTTTAAGCTCTATAATGAATTGAATAATATTCGTGTTAATGGTGAAAGGATAGAGTGCTCCCTTAAGAAGGAGTTGATCGATGAGTTGTTTGTAAAAAGACAGACTCCCGTCACCAGGAAGAAGATCAGGGATTTCATAGTATCTCGTACTGGTGATGATGCCGTAGAGATTACTGGTATAGATGATAAGGTTGCATCATCCTTAAAGTCGGAAGCCCAGTTAAGGGTTATCCTCGGGAAGGAGTTTGATGACCGCTCATTTGTGGAGGAATTGATTAGAGTATCTACGATTTTTGGTGATGATGTCAAGAGGTTGAATTCCAAAATCAAAAAAGAGTATTCTGGTAGATTGACGAAGAGTCAGGTGTCAGAAGTTTCCAGGCTGAGGTTCCGTGATTGGGGAAATTTATCTGAAAAGTTCCTTACCGGAATATATTCTACATTGCATGATGGAAGAGAGGTAAACATTATCACTGCCTTGGAGACGACGAATCTGAATCTTATGGAGCTTTTGTCTGACAAATATGGATTCAGAAGGGAGATTGATAAATTCAACGAATCTAAGACTGGAACATCCTACGATAGAATCACATATAATGTTGTAAAGGAGCTCTATTGTTCCCCCGCTGTTAAGCATTCGATATGGCGCACATTGTCAATAATAAAGGAAATTGTAAAGATCACCGGTCACAATCCCACGAAGGTCTTCATCGAAACTACGCGTGAGGCAAGGGATGATGGACGTAAAGATTCACGTTTGGACGATCTTCAGAAAAAGTATAAAGAAATGGAGGACAAAGGGAGCTATCAGGAAATCTTGTCTATCTTAGATTCCTTGGAGAATGAGCCCTCTAAGTTACGCAGTAAAAGGTTGTTCGCATATCTTAATCAGAGGGGACGTTGCATGTATTGCGATGCTCCCATCGATTTGAACGATCTTGAGGATCATAATGTGTGTGACATTGATCACATCATACCTCAATCTGTTAAGAAGGACGATAGTATCAATAACACTGTTCTGGTTTGTCGTTCTTGCAATATGGATAAGTCCGATATATATCCAATCAAACCCCACATTCAGGATAAGATGAAAGGTATCTGGAAGGATCTTGTCAAATGTAAACTCATGTCTGATGAGAAATACAAGAGGTTGACTCGTGTAGAGCCTTTATCGGAGGATGAGAAGTGTAGTTTTATAGCAAGACAATTGGTGGAGACCAGCCAAACAACTAAGGCTGTTGCGGAGGTCATGAAGAAGGTTTTTGCTAAGGGCACCGACATTGTTTACGTGAAGGCCAATAATGTAAGTGATTTCCGTAGTATATACAAAGATAGAGGATTCTACACCAAGAGTCGTAATGTAAATGACTATCATCATGCGAAGGATGCATATCTGAATATTGTTGTTGGGAACACCTATGATGTGAAGTTCACAAAGAATCCGCTTCACGTCATTTCAAAGGAACATTACAATATGGGCAAGATGTTTGAGAAGGACGTCTCTCGCAATGGTGTAGTGGCTTGGGTCTCTGGAGAAGAGGGCACAATTAGGACTATCGATAAGTACATCAGGCGCGATAACGTGATTTACACACGTAGTCCCTACAAAGTAACCGGTCAATTGTATGATTTGAACATCATGAGGAAAGGAGAGGGACAACATCCAATCAAAACTGGATTGGATGTTAATGATTATGGTGGATATAACAAGGTATCTGGTTCCTTCTTTTCATTGGTCGAACATACTCTTAAGAAAAAGAGGGTCAGATCATTGGAGGCAGTTCCAATAATGGATGCGGGAGAGATGGAATCAGCACAGGCATCTAAGATTTATTTCGAGAATAGGGGTTTAATTGACCCAGATGTTCGTATAGCTTGTATAAAAATAGATTCTTTGTTCGAATTTAGAGGTACATCTGTAACGCTATCAGGAAGGTCAGGCAATTCTGTTGTATATTACAATGCAGAACAATTGATTCTCAGTAATGAGATGTATAATTATTGCAAATCTTTGTATAAATATGAAGAGGGCAGGTCCAAGAAATCTAACTATTCTTTGGAGTCCTACGGCATCTCCAGAGAGCTCAATATTAAATTATATTTAGAGATTGGAGCCAAGGTCAATAAACTATTTTCAAATGCACCAACATTTGAATTATTGTGTGATATTTTTAATGGAAACAAGTTTGAATCTTTGGATCTGGGTGCTCAAACAAATGGTCTGATTGGTTTGCTTAGGATATTGCATTGTGCCCCCTCATCTGTTGACATAAAGCCACTTGGTGGTAATTCTTCACAATTTGGAAAGATAAAAATCAATAAGGTCCTAAAAATGGAAGATACTCCACATTTGATATGTAGGTCGGCAACTGGTCTTTTTGAAAGAAAAATTGATTTGATGAGAATATGACCTGGAGGATAGTAGAGATATCAAGTAATAGTAAGTTGGAGTATAAGCTGAATTACTTGGTTGTAAGGACTCCTTTTGAGATAAGGAAGGTTTACATTCCCGAGATTGCAGTGTTAATTATAGAAAGTACTGCAGTCTCCCTTACAGCCACTTTACTTTGCGAATTGACGAAGAGAAAGATTAGAGTCATATTCTGTGATGAAAAACGTAATCCATATTCAGAATTATGTCCATATTACGGATCCCATGATACTGTTAGAAAATTGCGCATACAGTATTGTTGGGATGAAGATTTGATAGAGGCCGCATGGACGAAAATTGTTCATGATAAGATTTCAAAACAGAGGGATGTGTTATTCAGAAGAGGGTTGTTCCAAAAATCAGAGTTATTGTCTGAATATTTGTCTCAGATGGAGCCTTATGATCTAACCAATAGGGAAGGGCATGCTGCAAAAGTATATTTCAATGCATTATTTGGAAAGGATTTCTCAAGAAATTCAGATTGTATTTCGAATGCAGCTTTGGATTATGGCTATACCATTTTGTTGTCTGCATTTAACAGGGAGATCTCGATTTGTGGATATTATACACAGATTGGGATCTTTCATGATAATATTTTCAATCCTTTCAACTTGGCTAGTGACCTTATGGAATCGTTTAGACCTATAGTGGATGAGTATGTTGTTTCATCAGATTTTAAAAAATTTGATTCGGAACAGAAAGCTAAGGTAGTAAATTTGTTGAATTCTTATGTCCATATTAATGGAAAACAGAATCATTTGATTAATGCAATCAGGATCTATGTTCAATCCTTTTTTGATGCTATGGAACATGGTGATTTAACAAGGATGGTTAGTTATGAGGTATCGGTTTATGAGGGTGATGGTTTTCTTTGATTTACCTATCGAATCATCTCTTCAGCGTAAAGAATATTCAAAGTTTCGAAAATTCCTCCTCAGTGAGGGGTTCATCATGATGCAAAAATCAGTATATTCAAAGGTTACCTTGAATGCCTCATCCTCTGATCTCGTCATTCAAAATATTAGGAAACGTGCACCGCCAGAAGGTGTTGTTCAAATTTTGAAGATTACCGAGAAGCAATATCAGGGTATAGAGTATCTCATCGGCGAACCTCAAAAGGAAATTGTGGATACTCAACAAAGATTGGTGATACTTTGATAATTGCTCATCCTTCTTTGGAGCATACAGTATGTATTGAGGACGGTTCGATAAATGTCCTGGTCATAGAGCATCCGGGGATGTTGTGTAGGTATGTTGAGGAATTAAAACTTCAATCTCATGGACAATCTGGCAGATTCAGTTTATATGATGGGGTGAAATGTGTAAGTCTGAATAATATCGTGAAGGTAATTGTAGATCCGTTCGCATTGGATTTGAATTCAAAAGAGATTTTATCTCCCATCTATTCAAAATTGTCGGCTATGTCGAATGATGAGAATCATTATGATAATTTCGCAGATCTTTCTGGGAGGATTGTGAATTTCATTTCGGATTTGACATTGGATCTTGGGATATCTATGGATTGTGATGGGTGTTCTGGAAACGAGCTTATCAAAATGACATCTCCTAAGTTGTTGCCCTTAGGGGATACATTATTGGAAAGAATTGTGGAATACTTGGATCTGTCCTCAGAGTTTTCAAAGGTCGAGTTGTATGTTTTTGTTAATTTGAATACATATCTCTCAAAATCAGAATTGAACGATCTTTACCAACATATCACTTACCATAAGATAAATACGTTATTTTTAGAATCAAAATATGAGGATATCATTTGCAACGAGCATTTGATCATAGTTGATTACGACCTTTGTGAATTGTATTTTTGACTTCAATATGGCAATATTTTATATTCTGATTCAGGATTTGAGGTTTGAGAATATTGACAAACTAGAAGGTGCTTTCACTCCCAAGAGCTACGAAATGGAACAGTCAGAGTTTGAGAATATTGACAAACTAGAAGGTGCTTTCACTTATTTCTGCTGTGTCGTCGGATGTTATGTGTTTGAGAATATTGACAAACTAGAAGGTGCTTTCACGTGTGGGCATCCAACCAAGTGCACGTTTTTGTTTGAGAATATTGACAAACTAGAAGGTGCTTTCACACGAATTGAGTTTAAACAAGCGTGCGTCCGGTTTGAGAATATTGACAAACTAGAAGGTGCTTTCACCCTGCTATCCTTGTTGTTGCTGGTGTTACCGTTTGAGAATATTGACAAACTAGAAGGTGCTTTCACATTTTTTCAACCATTGCCCTAACATATTTAGTTTGAGAATATTGACAAACTAGAAGGTGCTTTCACCCTTCTTTAACCCAGCAATAGGGACCACATGTTTGAGAATATTGACAAACTAGAAGGTGCTTTCACGAAGTGGATTATATCGCGAATGAAATAATCGTTTGAGAATATTGACAAACTAGAAGGTGCTTTCACCTTCAGGACAGAGGATTTGTCATGGGAATCGTTTGAGAATATTGACAAACTAGAAGGTGCTTTCACTTCGGAATGATACGCGATAGTCATATTATTGTTTGAGAATATTGACAAACTAGAAGGTGCTTTCACACCAATCGTCCGTCCAAGTCGCACAATCGTGTTTGAGAATATTGACAAACTAGAAGGTGCTTTCACCAGCAACTGCGGCCAAGGGCTTAACCTCACGTTTGAGAATATTGACAAACTAGAAGGTGCTTTCACGGTCTCCAATGAGACCCACTACTACGACAAGTTTGAGAATATTGACAAACTAGAAGGTGCTTTCACAGGAGAAGTAATGAACTTATCAGAATCGTAGTTTGAGAATATTGACAAACTAGAAGGTGCTTTCACGGCCGTATCGGGCAACGCATTAAGGGACACGTTTGAGAATATTGACAAACTAGAAGGTGCTTTCACGTATGCGCACCAATACGGACGACATAAGGGGTTTGAGAATATTGACAAACTAGAAGGTGCTTTCACCGATGAAAATCTGACTACGCAGGCTTTTATGTTTGAGAATATTGACAAACTAGAAGGTGCTTTCACACAACACAGACACGACCCAACGGACGGTCTGTTTGAGAATATTGACAAACTAGAAGGTGCTTTCACTTGTTGATCAATCTGGGCAGTGATGGAAGGGTTTGAGAATATTGACAAACTAGAAGGTGCTTTCACAGGTGCACCTGTCAGGAATCCCATCTGTTCGTTTGAGAATATTGACAAACTAGACGTATCTTCGACACCCCCTGTAATTCTTGATTGATTTTTCGATCCGATGGGAGATTTTTCATCGTTTTTTGCAGAAAATGAAGGGTAGCGATAGCTATCGCTGTCCGACGTCAATATGTCATGTTGG
>SUSY01000046.1 GCA_015063185.1 Thermoplasmata archaeon | reverse complement strand
CCATAAGGATCGAAGGACTTACCAAAAGGTACGGGGAGATCGTCGCGGTCGATGACCTATCACTTTCGATCATGAAAGGGGAACTGTTCTCCCTATTGGGAGTGAACGGGGCCGGTAAGACCACTGTCATAAAGATGCTCTCATGTCTGACGTCACCTACGGAGGGGGATGCGTTCCTCAACGGGAGGAGCATACGTGATGAACCCTCATCGGTGAAATCGATCATCGCCGTATCCCCCCAGGAGACCGCGGTCGCCAGAGGATTGAATGTCCGTGAGAACCTGGAACTGATTTGTGGGATCCACGGATTCGACAGGTCGAAGAGTGACATCAAGATCGCGGAGCTTTCGGAACTGCTCGGATTGAACGATGTGATGAGGAGGAAGGCAGGCAAACTCTCCGGAGGGTGGCAACGCAGATTGAGCATCGCCATGGCCCTCATAAGCGAGCCCGAGATACTGTTCCTCGACGAACCCACATTGGGACTGGACGTACTCGCCCGTAACGATCTGTGGGACATCATACGTTCGTTGAAGGGGAAGGTGACGATCGTACTCACCACACACTACATGGAGGAGGCGGAGGAGCTCTCCGACCGTGTGGGCATCATGAAGGATGGGAAACTGTTGGCATGCGATACCCCAGAGAGGATCATGAGGATCGCAGGGGCGGACGATCTTGAGAAGGCATTCGTGCACATCGTGAGGTGTTCCTCATGAGGATGCTGTCCTTCGCCATCAAGAACACCAAGGAATTGCTCCGTGACCCCATCAACATCGCGTTCACTCTCGGATTCCCACTCATACTGTTGTTCATGCTCAGTGCGATGCAGGCCAATATCCCTGTGGAGATGTTCGAGATCCATCATCTTGCCCCCGGAATCGCGGTGTTCGGATTGTCCTTCCTGTCATTGTTCTCTGCGACGCTCATATCGAAGGACAGGAACAGTTCGTTGTTACAGAGGTTGTACACCACACCTCTGACCGCATCCGATTTCATCCTCGGGTACACGTTGCCGTTGATCCCGATGGCTGTGGTACAGTGTGCTATATGTTACATCGTGTCGATACCGCTTGGACTTGAGATCTCCGTCGATATCGTCTATGCCACCATATCGATAATTCCCGTGACGATACTGTTCATCGCAATAGGTCTGCTCTGCGGAAGCGTGTTGAACGATAAACAGGTCGGAGGTGTATGTGGTGCATTGTTGACGAATCTGTCCGCTTGGCTGTCAGGTATATGGTTCGATGTCAGCCTTCTCGGTAACTGGTTCGAGACGTTCTGCAACATGCTTCCGTTCATACACGCAGTCGAAATGGAGCGTGCCATCATCGCGGGATGTTTCGAGGGTATGTTCCCTCATATCTGGTGGGTATTGGGATACGCGATCATCACTCTGTTGATTGCGATCCACCTGTTCATGAGGCAGATGAAGAGACAATGATCGGTCATTGGGATGCGATGGAACCGATCTTCAAAACATTTTCATGATATTTTACATGTGATGCATAGTGTAAGGCTTCTCGGAAAGCGACGATGACCCCTTAATCGATAGTATTGGAGTGGTCAGTGATTGCAACCTCTTGGCAAGACGATACAACTATCATCACAACCCTTAGATAAAATTGTATTACAATACAATAATTATTAAAAATAATTACAATAGTTGTATTATAATACAATAATTACTAAAAATAATCGGAATAATTGTATCGTAATACAATAATTGAAATACTCATCGGATGATATCGAACCATGAACAAGATGATAGAACGCCCGACATACATGTCAAAACTAGAGGCATTCCGCGACGATAGAGGTCATGTTAAGGTCCTATCTGGCGTCAGGAGATGCGGAAAATCCACACTTTTGATGCAATTCATGGAAAAACTGAGGTTGGAAGGAATACCTGAGGACGAGATGTTATTGATGAATCTCGAATCCTCAAGCTATAGTGATATCAAGGATAATTCCGATCTCGATAACTTTTTGAAGGGTAAAATACCGGCAAAAGGCCGTTTCTATATCTTCCTTGACGAGATTCAAAGAGTGAAGGATTGGGAAAGGACAGTCAATTCACTGATGGTCGATACCGAAGCGGACATCTACATCACGGGTTCCAACGCACACCTGCTCTCTACGGACCTCAGTACCTATCTCACGGGCCGTTATGTCGAAATTAGGATGCTCCCTTTGTCCTTCAAGGAATATAACGAACTCAGAGGTGATGGAAGGAGAACAGACGATGTGTTCAGAGAATACTTCGAAACCGGAGGGTTCCCGGGAATCGACCCAACCTTGGGAAAACATGCTGTATCGGCGATATTGGACGATCTGTATTCATCCATCGTTTACAGGGATATGGTCTCCCGCGGGAAAATCAGAAAGCCAGAGGAACTTGATAAGATAATGACCTATCTTATGCTGAACATCGGCAATTTGATAGAATCGACCAAGATCTCGAAGGAACTACATCTGAATCCACGTACTGTCGAGAGATATCTGGAGGTCGCACAGAGTGCATGTATGTTCTACCGTGCGGATAGGTTCGATCTGAAATCCACTGTCTTCAGTCCCACACCCAAATACTATTTTGTCGACCCCGGGCTCCGTAACAATGCAGTGGGTAGGGCCAGTGCGGACAGGGGCAAGGTTCTGGAGAACATCGTGTACTTGGAACTGCTGCGCAGAGGGTACGAAATCGTCGTTGGTAAATGGGATTCGAAGGAAGTGGATTTCGTTACCGAAAAAGACGGAAGGAAGGCATATTGGCAGGTTTGCTGGGGATACTACGACGAGGATACCGAGAAAAGGGAATTGGCACCCCTGAGAGCCATAAAGGACAACAATCCGAAGACGGTGATCATGATGGACCATACAGGGAACACCGTGACGAGGGATGGAATAAGGGAACTTGGAGTCATAGACTTCCTCCTGGGAGTGCAGTCATAATCGAGTCGAATAAGGGGATATCTCCTTCATCAACTCAAATGAGCAACAGTCATCGATGATGGTTTACACGAGATAGTGCTTGCTCCAGTCGACTATAGATACATCCATCAAAGTTATCTCATTCTTGGATATCTCGCCGTTCAGGAATTTGGTCACACCCTCCTCGAATACATATCCATTCATACCGTAACTGTTGGTGTCCGATGCTCCTAAGGCGACATAGCGGAAAATTCCGTCATCCAGTATATCGCCATTGTCGTCGTCAGATTAGTGGGGGCTCACGAATGCAACGCATCCTACGATATCGGAGGACTATGACTGAAATCGATCGATGAGGAACGGATGCGGGTCTATTCGGTTCCGAGTACATTCCTGATCAGGTCCTGCGTCTCCTTAGCGGGAGGAACCGTGTTGATCATGTGAATGTCACAATCCTTCAGGAACTTCCTGTAGAATTCGGTCCTGAGAGCGATCTTCCTCTCATCACGCACCATCTGATGCGGGTTGCAGAAATCGTTCCTGACCAGATACTCCAACGCCTCCTCTGAAGTCAGGTCGATAACGGTACGCGGATCATCCTTGTCACGCTTGAGGAGGATCACGTCCCTGATGGATGCGGTGGTGACGGTGGAGTCCTGACCCATGACCCACCTGACGTTGGCGATGCCTCTGCCCTTGTTATCGAACTTGGTGGTGGTAACCAAAGGAGTGTACTCCTCCCACACATCCCCTATGTCAGCGTCGATGTAACAGTTCTTCTCGGAACCGTAGATCCTCGGTCTCTTTCCGGTCAGACGTACGAAGAACCAATCGTCGGTGATGAGGTGGGCGTTCTGTGTCCTTAGAAGTCCCCAGGACTGCGTTGTCTTGCCGGTCTTGGATGGAGCGATGATACATACGCCTCTGCCGTCAAGGTCCAATGCGGCACCGTGTACTGCGAAGAGGTCGTGGGAGTCCTCCAAGATGTCGGTCACAATCGCAAGGGCTATGCTCTTGACCCAACCGTAGTAATCGAAGTTGTACAGCACGGCGATGGATGTGACGGGATCGTAATGTACCTCCACACCCTTCGTCTCATCGTTCAGACAGATGATCCTGCCGTGGGAACGTACATTGTCACCCATGGACGAGAAGTTGTCGTTCCACATCTCAATGAAGGTCTTGTCCTTCGTCAGCAATTTGATGCAGACGCCGTGGATATCCGCTTTGGATGAATAGAACTGTCCGTTACAGGCAGCGCATGTGACATTCGAGACATCCGATGTGGAGACGATCTTGACTTCATAGGCCATGGTTCCGAATCGGTGTGATAGATAATAGTATTTGCATCAATCGGACGGGGATCCCGTTACATCGAAGGTTACACGGTTGAGGAACATGTTCTCCCTGCCCCATTCGGCGATGGCCTTCAGGATGGGGCCCAATGACCTACCCCTCTCGGTGAGCGAATACTCCACACGGGGAGGGGATTCCGCATACTCCCTCCTGACGATCAGATGATCGGACTCCATCTCCTTCAACTGTTTCGTAAGGATACGGGCGGAGATGCCATCGATACCTTCGGCCAACTCCTTGAATCTGAGGGGCCTGTCCTCGCGCATCATCCTGCAAAGGATCACCGATTTCCATCTACCCTCGAAGACCGACATCGCCGCATCGACGGCACAGTCCATCCTGGGGCATGGCATCTGAGTCATGTGCCTTCGTATGGGTTCTCCAAATAAATGGATTATGCGGAACAATTCCGAGATGGATGGTATGGTATATCGACGGAACGCAAGATGTCACATGGATTCGGATGCTACATACGGAATGACAGCGTGATGCGGGAATCGTGTTTGCAAATCCTTATATTATGATAGTTACGTTCTGTTACTGATACCATGGCAAAGGTAGTAGTAGTCAACACCTCCCCTAGAAAGGGGGCCAACAGCGAGACCCTCGCGATGAAGATCGCAGAGGGAGCGAAGGACAACGGAAACGAGATCCAGGTCTTCAACCTCAGGGAACTCGAGATCAACGGATGCAAGGCATGCATGGGATGCAAGAAGACCGGCGTCTGTGTCCAGAAGGACGGAATCAAGGACGTCCTCGAGGCCATCAAGGCAGCGGACGGAGTCATCATCTCCGCAGCAGTCTACTTCGGACAGCCCAACGCACAGTACAGGATTCTCGAGGACAGGATGTTCTCCTTCATCGACGGGGAGTTCAAGCCCTTCATCGCACCCGGTAAGAAGCTCGCGGTCGTCGGAACCAGCGGAGGGGACCCCGTCGCATGCGGAACCATCGCTGACGGAATCCTCGGAAGGCTCGGCGGATTCTTCAAGTTCGAGGCGGTCGGAAAGGTCGCCATCAACGGATGCAACCCCCCCAACGTCGCTGCCGGAAAC
>SUSY01000013.1 GCA_015063185.1 Thermoplasmata archaeon | reverse complement strand
AGGCACTTGACCTCCAGTCTCCGGTCTCAAACTGTGCTGCGGTTCCACCGTTAACACGGGATCCGATGATCATGTCTCTGTGATCCATCATGCCACCTCTCTGTTAGCCCTGTTCAATGCTGCCAGGTTCTTCTTGATAACCTTCTCGGACAGTTTTCCGGTGAATTTGGAAACGATCTCGAGCTCAAGTGCCTCGTAACGGACGATATCGGGAACGATCTTGACGAGTGCTCCGAGCATCGCGGTGTTCGCGACCGGGCGTCCAATCTCCTCCATGGAGATCTTGGTCGCATCGAGTGTGTGACACTCGGCCTCGGTTCCGAGTGCTGCCTTGAGCTCCTCGGGAGTTCCGGGGTAGTTTGCGATGATCACGCCTCCCTTCTTCAGACCCTTGGTGACATCGACCTTTCCGATGAGAGTTCCATCGAGGACGATGACCACATCGGGCTCGTAGACCTGTGTGTGGACCCTGATGGGTTTCTCAGAAATCCTGGTGAATGCCCTGATAGGTGCCCCCATTCTCTCCGGTCCGAACTCGGGGAAGGCCTTGACGTACTTTCCCTCTCCGACGACGGTCTCGGCAAGAATTTCGCTGGCGGTGACAACTCCTTGTCCACCTCTACCATGCCAACATATTTCCATGTCCATTTCTACCAGAACCCTAGAACGTTACTTCTGTTATTAAGCCTTATGTAGGAAACGGCGATAATCACAGACGGTTCTACGAAAATGGATAGCCCTTATAGGAATATGCGAATATCGTATAGATTCATACGATAATAGAAATCATTAGTACGAAATTCGTATAAAATTGGTAAAAGGTTTAAGGATTCCGTCATTCGCTGACGGAAGCCTGTGCGACAGGTACATTCTTCTTCGTCACGAGGAGAGAGATAGCCATGACTATCGCGGACACGGGGAGTGCCACCACCAATGCGTCTACGTACATGACCACTCCATCGAAGAGGACCTGATTGCCGGTGAGGAGCTTGCAGATCGGCAGGAAGATGGATGTGCCCTTGTTGACGAAGAGTGCCCAGAACAGGTATACGGCGGAACCTGCCACAACACTGTTGAACGCGGCATGCTTGTTGGGGTTCTTCGAGTAGAGAGCGTGGGCGTATGCAGGCAGAAGTGCCGCCGCAGTCATTCCCATGAAGACGGATGTGGCCTTGGCGATGATATCCGAGGGCATCATGTAACAGTACAGGACGACGAGGATCATCATCACCATGGTAACGCTCCTGTTGACACCGAGGGACTTGACATCGGTATCCTTACCGGTCTTCCTGGAGACGTATGCGGAGTAGACATCGTATCCCCCTGCCGCACCGATGGTATGCATCAATGCACTGATCGTGGAGACAGATGCGCTGATCAACGACACCAGGAACAGCGATACGAACAGATCGCCGAAAGTGAATCCGTGGAAGAGATCCGTGATGTACGTGGGGATGATGAAATCGGTTCCGCTTGTGACGTAATCGATTGCATTTTTACCGTGTTCCTCAAAGAAGTAGAGGTTGCTCATGGCACCGACGGTGTATGCGATTCCGACGATAATGAAGACGAACACACATCCGATGATCATCGACTTGTTCAGGGATTTGCTGTCCTTGGAGGACATGAACCTGACGGCGAGCTGAGGCTGGGTCAATGCACCGATACCAACTCCGAGCGTGAATGTGGACACGACCGTCCACCACTCGGGACTGAACATGGTCGGGAACTCGGTCCAACCGTTGGCTCCAGGGAGGACGTTGGTCTGCTGGATCGCACCGGAGACGGTGAGCTCGGTCAACTGGCCGAATGCGTCCCAACCGAGCGTGCCGATGGTGACCGCGAAGATGATGACCATTCCGGCCAACATGATGAGTGCCTGGAGGGCATCGTTGTACATGACCGCGATGATACCTCCGTAAACGACGTAGAGTGCCACGACGAGGGAAAGTATCAGTAACATCAGGTTGTAATCGAGGCCAGTTATGACAGCAAGGGAATTGACACCACCCTTGAGAACTGCCGCACAGTAAATGGGCATCATCACGATGATGATGATCGCAGTGAACATGCGGATACCTTTGGATTTGTAGATCTTACCCAGAAGGTCGGCGAAGGTGGACGCGCCAAGTTTGACTCCGAGTTTACGTGTCCTTTCACCGAAGACGATGAATGCGAAAACGACACCAAGTGCCAGATTGAGGAAACAGAGCCACATCAACGATGCACCGTGAACAGCGGCCTGACCACCGAATCCGATGACCGCGGAAGCGCTGAGGAAGGTCGCACCGTAGGAGAGTGCGATAATCACAGGACTGGCCTTGTTCCTTCCCAGAAGGAATTCGTCACTGTCCCTGGTGTTACGGTATCCGTAGTATCCGAGTGCCAGAGTGGCAATGATAAACAGAACGGCCATAATCACAAACGTTGTGAGGTCCACACCCTCAGTCATCTTCGGGCACCTCCTTACTCTTCACAATTGTCCAGATCACACTGAATGCGATGGTCGCGATACAACCGACGTATGCGAGCCAGACTGCAGGATCCGGAATACCGAACAGAGACATTTTCATTCACCTTGTTGCGTGCTAACACTTAGCACGCTGTTACTACATTCAAAATATCGTATATATACATTTCATCACAATCAGATACACATGAGCGTTCCGGATGATGTGATCTCGTACATCCGCGACCAGAAGGGGATTGTAGGGGTGTTCGAGATGGATGATGATGTATCGAGGGACGTGGATGCGATAGAGAAGAGCATCAAGACACGTACGAATCACGACTACGTGAGCATAGGTTACGATATCGCAATGGAACGTAAGCATAGATTATGCGTGTTCTATACCGACGATTTCGAGAAGGAGTTCAGAGCCAGACTCCAGCTGATGACATCAGATGGAACCGTCATGGGCATGAACCTCATGCCGGAGGAGTTGGACATCTACAGGAACAGGGAGGACGTATTGTTCGTCTCGGATGATTTCATAGTGTTTCCGGAGATCCATGGGGAGGGAGAGGAGATGTTCGTCCTCTACCCTTACGAATACGAGGAACTCCATAGTATCGTACCCGGATGCCGTAATGCCATAGGATTCTCCCCCACGCCATCCTCCGATCACTACCTCAAGGAGAGGACCGGCACCGAGGAGAGCCAATTCATCTACACAACGATAGTGGCCTTCGACGACTGATCACTCGGAACGCATGAATCCCTTAAAGAAGTCCTTTATGGAACCCAATCTACACCCGGCCTCCTCCACCATCCTGAGGGCACCATCATGGTCGGTCACAGTCCACTCCAACATATCCAAATTGTTGTTCCTCGGATTGGCACCGGTCTCGACGGCGATGTGATCCCCACCCCATTTCAGGGACAGGGACAATGCCGGATGTGTGGCCACCGCCCAACTGGCACCTCCTGCGAGACGACATATCGCGGTCAATTGTGCCAGCCTGCGATCGGAGATTTCCTGCATATCACCATAAGGTGTACCTTTGACACTCACACGTTTCATCACACAGATGCCGTTGGTACGGAGTTCCCTATAACGCAGTATACAATCCGCCAATTCCTCCGGCGTATGTTCGATACCGATCGGATCCAAACCTCCCGATACCCTGAGGCCCGCTGCCTGTGCGGCCCTCATGGTGGAAATGCGCCTCTCTATGGATAATGGGGTATCGATACCTTCCCTGATCCTGATCGCATGGTATATGGCATTGAACCCTGCATCCTTCAGTTTCCTGGCACTTCCCTCATCGAGTTCGCCTGTGTTCGCTGTGATGGCGAAATCATATCCATAACGTGCCCTGATCTTACCGCACAGATTGCAGAGACGATCGATAGGATAGAATTCCGTGGTACGTAATGTGACCTTGTCATGACCTTTGGAAAGTACATGACCCACGAGTTCCAGAATCGTATCGTCGCTCAGTTCGTACTCGCCGTCTACGAGGCCCCACTCCTCGCCGAGGGAACAGAACCTACAACTCATCTGACACGGACGGAGATCGACCCCTATCGAGGAACCTATATGGACCTCGTTGCCGGAGATCTTTTCCTTCACCTCTCTGGAGACATGACCCAGATAATCACATTCCTCGGAATCTGGATCGATGGAGATCAATCCGATCAATTCCTCTCTAGTCAACTCCTCCGCGGACAATGCCTTCCTCTTCACATCATCGATCAGCGCTACGATCGCTTTATCCATCCTATCTCCTCCAGATCCGTCCTTTCGTAAAATCACGTAACCTATCGAACATGCTTCCGTTCGATTGACCGCCCTCCTCCGTATCCGCGGGTTCTCCACCCACCGGAGGTTTCACCGGCCAAACCATCGAACTGTCGATGTTGAAATTGATCATCTCACCTACGAGATGCATGTTCCTGCAACTCACCTGTATGTTCAATATCAGCCCGTTGCAGTCCACCCTGTAATCGGAGATCGTACCAAGATATGTGGCGTCCAGAACCAATCCCGCGAACGCACCTCTCGGGGTGCACATGGCGGCCTGAGGGTGCATCATCAGCATGACGTCCCTATCCGCAGGTTCGACGGTATCCAGATCGAACTCCCCCAATCCGCATTTGAAATGTGTCCCGGATTGATGGGCGGGGATCGCATTCTTCCATCCGAAGAACATGGCCGCCTCATATGACACCGGGCGATGATAGAATGCTTCCGGTACATCGTATTGCAATATCCTTCCGCCATCCATCAGTGCGATCCTATCCGCCACCGCCACGGCCTCCTGTTGATCATGGGTGACGAATATGGTCGTCACACCGGACCTCTTACAGATGTCCCTGATGCTCTTCCTCATCTCCACACGCAACTTGGCATCCAATGCGCTGAGCGGCTCATCCAACAGCAGTACCTTCGGATCAGTCATCAGCGCACGAGCCAAGGATACCCTCTGCTCCTGACCACCGGACAATTGGTCGGCCTTCCTATTCTCGAATCCTTCCAGATGCACGAGACGTATCAGTTCCGATGTGCGTACGTCCATGTCGCGCCTACGCGTCTGTGACTTCACACGCGGAGCGAAATTGATGTTCTCCTCAACGGTCATATGTTTGAAGAGCAACGGTTTCTGAAAGACCATCGCAGTGGACCTCTTCTCTGTCCTCACATCGTCCAGGGCCTGACCGTCCAAAATTATGGAACCGCGGTCCTGCCTCTCGAGACCTGCGATCATCTTCAGGACAGTGGTCTTACCACATCCCGACGGACCGAGGATGGCTACGATCTCTCCCTTATCCACAGTGAGGTCGAGTCCACTCACACATGGTTTGGATGCGTTCGGATAGGTTTTGGATATGGAGATAAGTTCCAAAAAACTCATGTTACCCTTCGTATAGTAATAGTTGATTTTAATATAAAATAATGTATTCTATCTAATAACAAATTATAGTAAATAATACAATAATATGTTCTATTTTAAACTAAAATAATAATGTTTATATTCAAAGATATTTTTCATATCGATCATGGAGTCGAAGTGACCCCCAATCAGGTGAAATCATGGAAATCATTCTTGATACCAAGAAGATAGTCGCCATACTCACAGTATTCGTACTGATGGCTGCAGGACTGGTCTATCTTGCAGTCGATGAGGATGAGGACACGAAACCCCCTAGATCCACGAACTACTCTGTTGAAACAGATCTTGATAAGATGACCTGGGAGGACATCCTGGAGGAAGCCAGAGGTCAGACCGTCAAGGTTGCCGCACTCAACGATGTCGGGATAAACGCCATGCTCGACAACCTAGTTGTCATTGCCAAGAACAGCTATGGGATCAATGTCGTTCCGACATACGTCGCAGGATTCGCAGCAGCCAGTGAGAACTACAACAAAGGAGATGTGCTCGAAACCGCGACCGCGGATACCTACTGGATGTCCTGTGCGGCGTACGGATATCAGAACTATACGGATCTCTGGTGGAACGCTGACTGGCAATCCAAATTGCCAAGTTCCATCTATCTTAAAGACGACACCAACGACCTGATCGCCGAATTCATCGGTGATGAGGACGGTTATGTCGGAAATCAGGTCGAATACAGCGGTGCGCAGCTCATGCTCGCTTACAACACGGCATGCCAGGATGTTGCACTCCCATACGATGTGGTCAAGGTGATCGATGGGGCCACAACGAAATACTATGCGCTCAAGGATAATGGAACGGCCACCGCGAACGATGCGTGTTTCGATACCGCAGATGCTGCGAAGAACGCACCCATAGGAATGAGTGCCAGCACTCTCAAAACATTCCTTACCGGACTCGAGAGCGCAGGAAAGAAGTTCTATTACGGACTCCCCTCGGACTACATCGAGCTCCTCGAATTCGCACAGTACTACGAAAAGCAGGTGACATACCCGTTCATCAACGGTAGCCAATACTACGTCGGATACCTCTTCCTCACCGGTGCGGCATACGAACTGGAGAACGATGGTAACGGCGGATTCAGGAAGGCATCCGACAGGGCAACCAATGTCGAGAAGGTGAACAAGGTGTTCTCCGACGCGGCTGCAGCGGAGAAGAGTGCCATCTATATCGATGACGGTGTGTTGAAGACCTACGAGGGCAGACTCGATTACCTCATCCCGTACTTCGATGCACTCGATGCAGTGAAATCCACCAATGTCTCCACGAAGGATGGTTCCAACGGATACTACAACAGTGCGAATGGGGTCACCGATCTCAACAGCATGATCGTCGGAAAGAAAGGCAACACCGACATATGGAGCTCCGAATCCATCATGCTCGGAATGACCACTCTCCAATCCATAACCATGAGGCAGACCGGGACGTACGTCAACACCGGAATCTACGCTCTCGACACCACCACTTCCGAGACCTACTGCTGGACCATCGGAAAGAACTCCTCCAACAAGGCCGCATCCCTCGTCCTCATGGAATGGTTCACCAGCATCAGCGGACAGAGCCAGCTTTTGGAGATCACCGGAAATCCGATGAACTTCGATGTGGAGAAGTACCTGAACATCAACGGACTTGATGATGGGGACTATACCGTCAAATCCAACGGTGTCATCGAGTTCGATGACGATGTGAAGGACAAGAGAGTCGTCAAGGACTACAATATGTACTTCGGATTCATCAAGGAATGGGCCGAGGATCCAGAAAAGAAGGATCAGTTCGTAGCACCCACGACCATCGCGGAGAATTGCGTGGTATGCAGCATCGCTAAGTACAGCGCACAGCTGGCACTCCTACAGTCTGCGATATGAACATAAAAATGAAGGGGGCAATGTATGGACAGGAAAGCATACAGATTGCTACCTTTGGCCCCAGCATTAGCCCTCTTCATCATCTTTTTTATAATCCCCTCCGTAGACTCGATCGTATCCAGTATGCACACCAACGATGGTACCTTCGTAGGATTGGACCAATACGTGACGGTGTTCTCCAGCCCGGAATTCGGTACCGTGTTCTCCAACACCCTGATGGTGGCCATATGTTCCACGACCATAGCGATGATATTGTCGATAGTGTTCTCACTGGCACTTAGAGGGACATTCATCGGGAAGAGGATGTCTCTTTTCGTGTTCCAGTTGAATTCGGCATTCCCGCACATGTCCGTCGCCATAATGATGGTGTTCCTTTTGGCGACATGGGGCTACATATCCACGATATGCTACAACATAGGCGTGATCGAGAACTTCTTCGACTTCCCGAAACTGGTGAAGGGTGACTCGTGGATCGGGACGATAATCTCGTTCTCATGGAAGTTCGCGCCTTTCATCGGGTTGTCCATAATATCGGTGTTACAATCGACCTCCGCAGAACATGAGGCACAGGCAGCGACCCTCGGTGTCGGTCCCCTCAAGAGGTTCGTACATATCACGCTCCCCACCATAATGCCTGCATTGGTCTCCACCAGCCTGATCTGTTTCGCATACGCGTTCGGATCGTACGAGGTACCGTCGATGCTCAGCAACAATTCCACGATGGCCACGTACGCATACAACAGATTTAATGACCCAGTGTACGCAGACATATCGAATCAGTCGTACGTCTACTGTAACATCATCCTGTTGGTATCGGCCATCGCATCCATACTGTACCTGATAGTATCCATCCCCAAGAAGAAGAGGGTGGTGAACTAATGAGACGGCATGTCAGATATTCTATCCTCATCTGCATGACGATCATGATCGGACTGCCGATATACGCCCTGATCTGCAATTCGTTCGGAACAGGCTTCACATACGGCCAACTGATCCCCGAATCCTGGTCGTTGGACACCCTGAGGGAAGTGTTGGATTCCCCCCGGTTCATGGATGCGTTCCGGAACAGTATCAGGCTATCCCTAGTCGTGACCGTCTTCACAGTAATCCTCGGATTCGGAGTGTCCAAAGCATTGGGTACCGTCGACTTCAGGGGAAGGCGTGTGATGGAGATCGTACTGATCATGCCCGCCATGATGCCCGGGATCGCATTGATATTCGGACTGAGGGACGTTATGATCTGGTTCGATATCGAATACACGTTCGAATCGTTGATCCTGGCCGAACTGACGTTCGTACTCCCGTATTTCATCATGTTGATGATGCCGGTGTTCCGCAACTACAACCTGAACTACGAGTACCAGGCGGAGACCTTGGGAGTAGGATGGTTCAACCGCCTGATCCATGTGACCATACCCCTGGTCAGGAATGGACTGATCACCGCCACGATGTACTCCTTCATCGTATCGTGGTCGATGTATCTGCTGACAGTCTACCTTGCGGATGCATCCTTCCCTACACTTCCAAGGGTGCTGTTCGGACTGATGAGCGGTGCTGAAGGATACGATGTGGCAGGAATGGTCGCATTCTTCTTCATAATCCCTGCATTGATCATGTTCATCGTATCCACCATACTGATGAGCCGGTCCGACATGTCTGGTAACAACGTGTAATTGATTTATTTTAAAATAGAATAATTAAATATTAATCAAAACAATCCGAAACGAAAGGTGATATCATGTATGAGGTCGGCGACGCAGTGAGGGATTTCACATTGGAATCCACAAATGGAATCTACACCCTGTCGGAAAGGGTGCGGAACAACTATGCGTTGTTGTACTTCTACGTGGTAAACTTCGGAAAGACCTGTACCGATTACATGGCATTGATGAACGAACGCCTTCCGGAACTACAGAGAAGGAACGTGGAGTTGGTGCACATCAATCCGGAATCGATAGAGAATCACAAAGAATGGATGAGGAGTACGGCCGCATCGTTCGAACACCTTTCCGACAAGGACCAGGTTGTGAGCAGGGACTTCGATTGTATAATCACCGAAGCCAAGAACGATAAGATCGTCGGTAAGACGAATCGTGCCCTGTTCCTCATAGACAAGGATATGAAGGTCAGATACTGTTGGAGGGCCGAAGTGCCCCATGACACCGTCCCGATGGACGAACTGATCATGAAGATAGATGAGGCAATCCTATGAGCGGTTCCGAACTACTCTCGCGCATCAGGAAGGAAAGGACGGATGATATTCCCTCCTTCCTCTACGATACATCACTTGGTACAGCATATGCCAACATCGATGTATGTGACATCTATGCCAACGGTTTCGATGGAGAACTGTCCGCCAAGTCCATCTCGGCAGGACGCAGGGCACTGGGTCATGACGGCATCATCGGATCGCTGCTATGTACGGATTGCAGGGCGTTCGGTGCCGAATACGAATACTATCCGGATAGACAACCGATGTTGGTCAAACCCGCATTCGAGGACCCGATGGACATGGAATACTACTCCCCGTACGATATGGACACCGATGCGATGGATGAATGCATCAGATCGTACCAACTCGTCAGGAAGTATGAACCCGATGCGGCCATCGCTGCAACGATACCGTCCGTCCTCCTCATGGCAGCCACGATCAGAGGTGCAGAGGCACTGATGATGGACGTGTCCATGGACAAATACGCCTTCAAGGAGACGATGAACTTCGCAAGGGGCATCGTGAACCTTACGTCCGAACGTATCCTCGACGAGGGAACGCCCGATTTCGTGGTCATCCCCGGAGCGTACGATAACGTGGATCTGCTGGGCATCGAAGGCATAGAGGAGCATTGTCTGATGGACCTTTCCAGGATATACTACGATTGCAAGGGACATGGCCTCGATGTCGTCTTCCATCCCCATGGGGTGTTGACATCCGATATCGGAAAGAAGGCGTTAAGGATGTTCATCAATGTCGGTTTCGACTGCATCTATTATGGCGAAGGCAATGACCACAGGATGATAGGCGAACTGTGCCAGAACGAAGTGACCATGATGGGTGGCGTGGATTCCGCGACCACGATCTTCCTCGGACCTGATGAGAGGGTACGTAACGACACCATGAACGTCCTGGAAGCGATGCGGGACAAGGACTTCATCTACTCATGCTCATGTTCCGTCGACAGGGGGCTGGACCCCCATCGCATGGAACTGATGATGTCCCTGGTAAAGGGCTATCACCCCTTGTAGAAAGGGCACCTCTCCCCGATGCATTCCGTGTTGGAATCATGCATCTGGCACACGATATCTTCAGGGATCTCCATCTCGCTTCCGAACTTCTCGCTGGCGATACGTGCACCCACCTTGAGAGCGATGAACGAGTTCCTCTTGCAACAACGAGGTCCGCCTATGAGTGCCAGTTGGATGAGACATTGTGCCGTGGCGAGATTGACGTCGCCCCATGTGCCCTCTGAGTATGGAGTGGTATTGGTGAGGATGCTGAGGAACGTTCCGACGCTCACGGCTGCACCGCAATTGCCCATGAGGCCGCATGAACCGGGCGGTACCCTCCTTCCGCGTTTGCACATCTCCTTCAACATGAAATCCAAATCTATGTTGGTACCGGCGTTCCTGTGTGCTGCGAGGAGTGCGGAACCCACTGCGACATGATGTTTGAAATCGTGGAACCTGAGTGAACCGTCGTCGATGATCCGCATGAACACCTCGTATGGATTCGCGGATGAGGACTCCATACAGATCCTGTGGATACGGTCGAATGCTATCTCATCCATACAGCCATTGCATACCTTGTGACCGTTGTCACAAACAGTGACATTTCCGAACTTCCCGCATTGGGTACAGACATCATCCGATTCCCCGATTATGGGACCCTCACAGACGGAACATCTCTTTGCCATATGACCCAGACATGTGTTCGATAAAGATAAAGAAGTCGATTGGCATCGAAAAAATATATACGCTCACTAGGCATTTTAAACGCAAGGTGTGAAAAACACCTAGGAGATATTAAGATGGGAAATATTAAGTTGGGAAACCTTGAGGTCCCCCTTGGATCGATCCTCGTCTTCGTAGGAGCGGTCGTTGCGCTGATCTCTTTGTTCCTCGGATATGTGAATTTTGATAATACAGTCTTCGAAGACGTCACCTATTCAGGTATGGAAGTCGTCACGGGATGGAATGACAATATCGAACTCTCGTTCGTCCACTTCGCACCGATCATCGTTGCAATTGCAGCACTCATCGGAATGATCATGGTCATCATCCCCTTGTTCGCAAAACTCAAAGTTGATGCAAAGGTCTACAACATCATCGTTGCCGTCGTCATGGCTATCGCAGTCATCTTCGCGATCGTCTTCATCGCCATGGGAGCAGGTTCTGGACTCTTCGCTGGCGACTCGGCAGATTATTACAAAAACCTGTTAGACGCAGAAGTTCTCAAAATGTCCCTCGGGGTCGGTGCATACCTCGGCCTGATCGGAGCGATAGTCGGACTCGTCGGTGCAGGACTCAACATCAAGGAGAACCTCTGATAGTCACTTACGAACAAATCCCTTACCAAACCCTTTATTACAATAAATTTTAAAACTATAATTTTTGATTGTTATAAAATCTATTCTAAATAGTGACACACCTTCATATATCACGAAAAAAATCGTGAAACCATTGAATCGGACTTGAATCCGATAACAAGGAATGTGACGATAAATGTATGGAAAGAGCATTCGTATGGAAAGGATCCTTGACAGGAAGACCGGAAACGCAGTCATCGTCCCTATGGACCACGGAATCTCCGTCGGACCCCTCAGCGGACTCGTTGACATGAAGAAGGCCGTCGATGACGTGTCCCTCGGAGGAGCGACCGGTGTCCTCATGCACAAGGGATTGATCAGATACTCCCACCGTATGTCCGGAAAGGACGTGGGACTGATCATGCACCTCTCCGCATCCACCGACCTCGGACCGACATCCAACAACAAGGTGCTCGTAGCAAGCATCGAAGAAGCGATCAAGGCAGGAGCCGATGCGGTGTCCGTACACATCAACTTCGGAGCAGAGGGAGAACCCCAGATGCTCGAATCCATTGGAGAGGTCTCTCGCCAGTGCAGCGAATGGGGAATGCCCCTCCTCATCATGGCGTACCCCCGCGGACCCCATATCAAGAACCAGTTCGATCCCGAAGCGATCGCACACTGTGCGAGGGCGGCCACAGAATTGGGTGCGGACCTCGTCAAGGTCAGTTACACCGGTGACATCGATTCCTTCAGGGAGGTCTGTAAAGGAGCACTCGCACCCGTCGTGATCGCAGGAGGACCCAAGATGGATTCCGATATGGACATCCTGAACATGGTCCACGATTCCATCGAGGCAGGAGGACACGGAGTGTCCATCGGACGCAACGTCTTCCAGAACACCAACGTCCAGGGAATCATGAAGGCAATCTCCAGCATCGTCCTCGACGGATACTCCGTCGAAGAGGCCGCAGAATACCTCAAGTGATCCAAATGAACAAGAGAATGGTGGTACGTGCCGACATCCCGGATGACAAGGATGTCAGGAAGAGGATGGTCACCGACGGACTCGAAGCAGGATTCTGCTCTTTCATGCTCCGCGTGGGTGACGAGAGGTACTCCGAACTCGGAAGGATGGACGTCATCTTCATGGACAACGGCAAACCTGTCAATCCGGAGATCGTATACGCATCCGTCACAAATCCCGAGGAACAGGAAACCGTCCTATCCCTCGCAGGAAAGAAGAGGATCGTCATCGCGGAGACCGGGGAATGGAGCATCATCCCATTGGAGAACATGATCGCGAAGTTCAGGGGAAGCGGTACCGAGGTCTATGCCGTGGCACATGATCCTGAGGATGCGGAGACTTTCCTGAAGACCATGGAGAACGGTACCGACGGTGTCGTGATCTCCGTGAACGATCCTTCAGAACTGTCATCGTTCCGTTCGGTCGTCACATCATGCGGGAAGGAGGACCTCGTCCCATTGAAGGTGAAATCCGTAAAACCCATCGATCTGGGTGACAGAGTATGCATCGACACGTGTTCCATGATGGAACCGGGAGAGGGAATGCTCATCGGTTCATCGTCCAATTGCCTGTTCCTCATCCAATCCGAGAGCGAGGACAACGGATACGTCGCAGCGAGACCGTTCAGGGTCAATGCGGGCGCGGTTCATTCGTACATCCTCGTACCCGGCGGCGGAACCAGATACCTTTCCGAACTCGCAGGGGGAGATCCTGTCCTGATCTGCGGAAGGGACGGAGTGGGGCGTACTGCATCCGTCGGCAGATGCAAGGTGGAGATCAGGCCATTGTTGATGGTCGAGGCCACCGATGGTGATGCGACCTACAACGTGATCCTGCAGAACGCAGAGACCATCAAGATGGTCACTCCGGAAGGATCCAGATCAGTAACCGTCCTCAAGGAGGGCGACGAGGTTCTCGCTAAGGTGTCCTCTGGAGGAAGGCACTTCGGAATAGCCGTCGAAGAGACGATCACGGAGAAGTAGATGAGGGTCTGTGCCACATACAGGTCATCGAAGGACGATGACGGCAGAGGAGGATGCAGGGAATACAGGTTGGACGCATTCGACACCATCCCCGAAACGGATGATGAGACCGTAATAACCCTGTGCGGGAAGGACGTGTCCCTTATACCGGAAGGTTTCACCGGACTGGTTGATGTCGGGGACTACGACATTCCCTGCGGATTCAGGAAGATCGTGTCGCACCACGATTTCGAAAGGACCCCCTCATCCAAGGAAATCGTGTCGATATTGGACTCCAACAAGGCGGAGGTCACCAAGGGGGCGTTCGCAGTGAACTCCTTCGTGGACCTGATATCGATATTGGATGCCTCCAAGGCATTGGACAGGAAACATATCCTATTGGGAATGGGGGAGACGGGTACGGTCACCAGACTCAGACAGAGGATACTCGGTAACGAGTTCACCTTCGGATACGTGGGTGAACCCACCGCACCCGGGCAGCTCAGTGCGGACGATATGGAGGCATTGGGCGACGACTGTTCGATAGTCGGCATCACCGGGAACCCTCTGGATCATACACGTTCCCCCGCTATGCAGAACGCTGCCATCATGACAGCGGGACTCAACGCGATATATCTCAAATTCCCATCACCAACCGTAGATGGATTGCGTGAGGCCATGATCGGTTATGACATCCGCGGAATGAATGTCACGATACCTCACAAATCCGTTGTCATGGAGCAGATGGATTCCCTCTCCGAGACCGCGGAATCCATCGGTGCCGTGAACACTGTCATCAACGACAACGGAAGGTTGATCGGTGACAACACCGATTCGAAAGGGGTGAGGTACGCATTCAGATACAATTCACCGGACAGCGGATCCAAGGCATTGATCATGGGTTCCGGAGGTGCGGCCAGGGCCGCAACGCATGCGATGTTGGAGATGGGGTGCGAGGTCACCGTATCCGGAAGGAACATGGAGACAGTATCGTCTATCGTCAAGGACTTCTCCGTCACGGGGGTTCCCAAAGCGAACGTAGCAGACCATGACATCATCATAAACTGCACACCGATCGGAATGGAATCCGCAGGAACATATCCTGCCGAACTCTCTCTGAGGAAGGAACATGTGGTGTTCGATGCCGTATACAACAAGGTGACACCTTTGGTAGATCTGGCACAGAGGACAGGGTGCACGGTCCTGAGCGGAATGGACATGCTCATCGGACAGGGTGCGGAATCCTTCAGGTTATGGTTCGGAACCGAAGCCTCCACCAATGCTATGAGGGGGGCATTACAATGATCGGAAAATCATTCGGTGCGATATCCGTGATAAACGCAATCCCATGCGGTATCGGTTCCACCATAGGAGTATGCCTACAGACCAGAGCGCAGTTCGTCACGGATGTGGACCACACAAGCGTGAGGATCGCAAACGACCCTAACATCGACGACACCCTCGCACGCCTCTGCGTGAGACGCACCCTGGAACACATCTCCGAGGACCCGAACATAGATTATGAACTCACGATACAGACCCAGATCCCACCATCAAGGGGATTGAAGAGTTCCAGTTCCGTATGCAATGCCATCATCGAATCCGTTCTGAACAGATACAATGTCAAGATAGATGAGATGGAGATGTTGAGGATCGGTGTGGAATGTGCGAAGGAAGCGGGTGTAACGATCACGGGTGCATTCGATGATGTGTGCGGATGTCATTTCGGTGGAATGGTGTTCACGGACAATTCCAAGAGCGAACTCATCCACAAGATGGATATCCCAGACTACGATGTCGTACTCTGGATTCCGGAGAAGATGATCCCGAAGAACAAGGTGCCGGTAGAGGCGTACAAAGCCAAGAAGAGGGAATTCGAAGAAGCACTGGCACTTGCCTATGATGATCCGTTGGCGGCACTGACCATGAACGGAAGACTGGTCGCGGAGATCATCGGTGCTGACACATCCATCGTGGACCTGGCACTATCCAATGGCGCACTGGCCGCAGGCATATCCGGTACGGGCCCGGCCATATCTATCGTGACGGAATGCGGAAAGGGACAGAGAATGGCCGAGACCATCGGCGGAAACACCATATTGACGGTGACAAGATGACAGACATCACATTCAAAGGAGGATCCGTTAGAGGGAAGGTTACGCCCCCGTCCTCCAAGAGCTTCACACACAGGGCCATAATACTATCCGCATTGGCCGGAGGGAAATCCAAGGTATACAACCCTCTGATATCCTTCGACACCGAAGCCACCATGGAGGCCATGAGGTCCATAGGAGCGGACATCCATGTAGAAGGCGGGACGATCCACATTTCATCCAACGGATTGCACGCTCCGGATAGGACGATCGACGTCCGCAATTCGGGTACCACCCTCAGACTGATGACCGGCGTGGTGTCCACGTTCGATGCCGAGACCATACTCACAGGGGACGAGTCCATTCAGAAGAGACCCATGAGTCCGCTGTTGGATGCACTGTCCAGCAAAGGAGTGGTATGCTCATCTAAGGATGGAAAACCACCCGTATCCGTCAAAGGTCCGTTATCCGGAGGGGACATCGAGATAGAGGGCAGCATGAGTTCGCAGTTCGTCTCATCGTTGATGATATCCGCACCATTGGCACATTCCCCCATGGACATCCGTGTCAAAGGGGAGCTGGTATCCAAACCGTATGCGGACATCACACTCTCCATGATGAGGGCGTTCGGAGCGAAGGTCGAGGAAACGGGATACGGATATCACGTGGATAATGAACCATACAGGCCCAGGGATTACACCGTCCCATCCGATTACTCCTCCGCAGCATTCCCCCTCGTGGCAGGTGCATTGGGTGGAGAGGTTACCGTGTGCAACATGGACCCCGAATCGAAACAGGGTGACAGGAAGATCGCGGACATCCTGAAGATGTGCGGAATGGGGATCACCGGGGATGGGGACAGGATCACATGCAAACGTACCGGTAGGCCGAAGGCAGTGGATGTGGACATGTCCGACATACCGGACCTGTTCCCTATCGTATCCGTACTGTTGAGCACGGCCGACGGAGAGAGCATACTCTACGGTGCACCACACCTGAGATTCAAGGAGAGCGACCGTATCCAATTGACCACCGATATGATCACCGCATTGGGCGGAGACATCACAGGTACGGATGACGGTTGCATCATCAGAGGCGTTGAACGCCTCAAGGGCGGAAGGATCGTACATGACGGTGACCACAGAATGATGATGTCCGCAGCGGTGGCATCATTGATATGCGAGGAACCGGTCATCATGGAGGATGATGCTTGTTGGAACGTCTCCTACCCGGGATTCGTGGAGGAGATGTCCTCATTGGGCATGAGGTGCGACAGATGTACTCGGTAGGCAACAGGTTGAGACTCTCCCTATTCGGAAAGAGCCATGCGGATTGTATCGGATGCATCCTGGAAGGATTGCCCATCGGTATGAAGGTGGACAGGGAGTACATCGAACAGCAGATGGCGCTCAGAAAGCCGTCCGACGGTATCGGCACTCCGAGGAAGGAGGCGGATTCGGTGGTATTCGAACACGGCCTCAACGATGATGTCGTATCCGACGGAACATTGATGATGGTCATCTACAACGGTAACAGGAACAGTTCCGCCTACGATAAGTTCAAGATAAGACCCAGACCCGGACATGCGGACCTCCCTGCACTCTTCAAGTTCAAGGACTACGATGTGGCCGGCGGTGCACAGTTCTCCGGACGTATGACCGCCCCACTGGTGGCTGCAGGTGCGATCGCCAAGAAATATCTGGCACATAAGGGGATAGAGATACATGCATTTACCAGGTCCATAGGTGACGTGGTGGACACCGACAAATACGACGTGTCCGAATACGGAAGATCCGTATCCTTCAGGACGCGTGCTATGAGCCCTGAACTCGATTCCGAGATGACCCAGACCATCCTGGACGCAGGAAAGGACGAGGACAGCGTCGGCGGTACTGTCGAATGTGCCGTCACGGGATTGCCCATCGGTTTCGGCGGAGAGTGGTTCGACGCATTGGACGTCAGTGTCGCAAGGATGATGTTCTCGATACCTGCCGTCAAAGGTGTGGAATTCGGAAAGGGATTCGATATCACCAGAATGAGGGGTTCCCAAAGCAACGACCAATACACGGTCAGGGGTGGGAAGATAACCTCTGACACCAACAACATGGGAGGTGTTACCGGTGGACTCAGCAACGGTATGCCCCTCGTGTTCAGAGTGGCGATAAAACCCACACCATCCATCGCCAAGGAACAGAGGACGGTCAACCTGGAGACGATGACGGAGGATTCCGTATCGGTGACAGGACGTCATGACCCGTGTATCGTCCCTAGGGCTGTGGCCGTGGTTGAAGCCATGGCCGCGATAGCAATAATGGACCAGGAACTCTCCTTCTCACACATCTGAACTGGAAACGGACCCCATTCCCGTCACCCAGGACAGAGCGAAAGGATGATGATCGCTGGCACATACCTGCTACCCTATAACATGACCCAAAAATGATACGGCTCGGCGCCAACCACCGATCATGCACGCGCTGTCTGGGACCTCTTACCGAAATCGATGTTAAGGAAGACGACCGACATCAGTATCAAGAATATGCCCAGTGCGTTGAAGAATGTAAGCGCTTCACCGTACACGACTATACCTGCCAGGGTGGCGACCATCGGCTCTATGAACGCGAGGACGGATGCCTTTCCAGGATCGAGTCCCCTGAGCCCCCTGGCATACAGGAAGTATGGGATCGATGTGATGACCAGTCCAAGACCCAACATACCCAGGAGAGTCTTCATGGAACCCATGGCCGCATCGACAATCTGAACGGGATCGGACACGAGGAACAGGGACAGGGCTGCCACGAGGAAAGTGTAGAAGGTCATGGTCATAGGACTGTACTTCTTCAAAGCGACCTTTCCGATTATCGTATAGAGGGAATAGAAGAATCCGGAACAAAGGCCGTACACGAAACCCTTGGTGTTGAATTCACCTGCACCACCGATCAGGCCTGCCGTGAAGATGCATCCGAGGAAAGCGAATGCCAATGCGAACAGCTTCTGTCCGGTGACCGCCTCCTTGAATATGATGGCCGACAGGACCATCACGAAACATGGTGCGGTATAGAGTAGCACAGCGGTCATGGACAGTGATACCATATCCGCTGTTTCGAAGTAGAATATGTTGAATATCACGATACTGAAGAACCCGGTACCGATGAACATCCAAAGGTCACGGATATCGATCTTGAGGAGCCTCCAGTCCTTCAGCACCACCACGATGAACATCACGACTGCCGTGATGAAACACCTGATCTCCGTGGTCTGTAAGGATGAGAGACCTGCGTCACTCAACAGACGGGAGAATATCCCGATGATGCCCCACAACGATGCTGCGGCGACGATGCACAACGCGGACAACTTGGACGACTCCATGGCACTCGAACATCGAATCCCGAATCCGTATATACGGCTTACGCGAAAGGCATCTGGCACATTACGAATTGCGTATTTTTGGACGTTTTGGAATACGGTATTCGAAACATAGGGTTACGAAAAGAGTAATCCAGTCATTTCGCACGGATTCGTCGCGGAACGCCGGATTAGACACGTACACCCCCAATCCTCCGAACAATGATCCGGATCCGGTATCGAAATCGGATGTGTGGGATTCACTCGTCCTCGATATAGCCCAAACGCTTCATCCTGCCGAGGACCCTCTTCCTCTCGGTGGCGGTGTACACACCGTTGTCCAGAAGGTTGAACACGATGTACTCGGAGAACTCGTCACGACCTTCATCCAATGCCATGAGTGCGTACTTGGAGGCATTGGATGCATCGCCCTTACGGTTGGAGATGCAATACCTCAGATAGTATGCCTGTGCCATCCTGTCCGGATCGAAGATGTCGGGCTCACCGGAATCGTTCATCTTGGATATGGAGACATCCAACATGTCCAGGAGATGATCCCTTATCTCACCGTTGTGAACGAATAACCCTACATAGTGCAATGCGCACTTGACATACTCCAGAGGATAATCGTCACGGTATGCCTCCACGAACTCCATGATGGAATCTATGTCGTCCTCCTCGTCCAAGTACTCGAAGATGTCCGAGTAGATGAACAACCTGAACTCGTCGTTGGTCTCCGAACGTGGCATACGCTCGACCATGGCCAACATCATGTCCACCAGAACATACGCATTGGACACATCGTTGGTGACATGGAAGTACATGAAGACGCGGGACAGATACTCCATGTTCTCGGGAGTCGCATCGATAAGGGATGCACAATGGTCCAATACCATCCTGACCACCGTGGAATTGATATCCGACAAAGCATGGATGTTGAACGCGGCGATGTTGGACACCTGCATCAACTCCACGAGCTCATCCTTCGACACGTCCGGAAGCATCGATCTGATGCGTTCTATGGCATTCCTCTCCGAATCCTCGTCATGTGTTCCGGAGAGCATGTCGTACAACAGGACGGTTGCGTATCCGCCGTAGAACCGTTTCAGCCCATTCTCGTAGGCCAACTCCAACAACATGTCCAATCTGCCCTGGATGCTCTCGTACAGAGTCTTATCCCCCGAATCCACACATGCTTTGGACAGATCGATGGTGATCGTGAGTTCGGCGGTGAGTGCATCGATCTCGGAATCGTAATCCTTCGGATCGAACCTGTGATACAGGGTGGCAACATTGTCCGGTGCCTGCGGAATGTAGGGCATGTCGCTACCGCAGACCCTCCAGGATGTCGTACCGTCGACCCTCTCCACCACAGTCTCCCCACAGGATCTGCATGAGAGCCTGATCCTGGTGGGTTCCACGGGATCGTCACCGTACTCCGGGAGGAACCTGGTGCATTCCTTCCCACATTCGGGACATGCACAGAACAGGGTCTCGAGATAGAGTTCCCTCTCGATCTCCAGGAAATCGAAATCGGACTGGTCCGTCTCCCTCTTGGCCATGTTGATAGAATATACTAGATGTATATAACACGCCCTTGGGGACGATCCCAAGGGCATGTGATGGTTCAAATCTGTTTACGGATCGCTTGGATGTACTCGGCGATCTCGGCCTCGGAATCCTTCCCGTGCTCTCCGATGATCTCGACCACGCCGGAACCGATGACGATACCGTCCGCGGAGCCGACGATACCTTTGACATCCTCCGGTTTTCCGGCACCGAAGGCTACGGTGATGGGGACATCTGTCCTGTCCCTGATGGCGGAGATCATACTCTCGACCTCATCGGCGTTGGCCTTCATCGGAACGAGGTAGATGAATCCGTCCGCATTGTCGGCGAGCAGTTCCAACCTCCTCTCGGATGCAGGATAGATGGCACTGACGAGACCGACGTCGTTCGCCTGTGCATAGGACAGGAGCTCGACCTTCTCCTCGTAGGGCATGTCGATGACGAATACGGTGGCGATGTTGCACTTGGCACAACGGGAGAAGAACTCCCCGTAACCATATCCGAAGATGGGGTTCAGATAGCTGACAAAGGAGATCGGTACTGCACTGGTCTCCCTGACCTTCTCGACGATCCTGAACGCACAGTCCAGGTTGGCACCGGATGCCAATCCGCGGAGTGCCGCATCCTTCTGTGCAGGCTCGTCCGCGATGGGATCGGAGAACGGGATACCGATCTGGACCATGTCCGCCCCTGCCTTCTCCAATGCCAACACGAACCTTACGGTACTCTCTGTGTCAGGGTCACCTGCGGCGACGTAGGGGATGATGGCCTTACCATCGGCGAACACGCTGGAGATGTCACTCATGGAGCTCCTCCCCCCTGTAACGTGCGATGGCCGCGACATCCTTGTCACCGCGTCCGGAGAGCGTGACGATGATGATCTTGTCCTTGTCCATGGTGGGTGCGAGCTTCATCGCGTATGCGACCGCGTGTGCACTCTCGATGGCGCAGATGATTCCCTCGGTCCTTGCGATGTACTCGAAGGCGCAGACGGCCTCCTCATCGGTGATGGGATAGTACTCCGCACGTCCGATATCGTGGAGGTTGGCATGTTCGGGACCGATTCCGGGATAGTCGAGACCTGCCGATATGGAATACACGGGAGCGATCTGACCGTTCTCGTCCTGACAGAAGTATGACTTCATACCGTGGAATATGCCCATCCTTCCGGTAGCGATGGTCGCTGCGGTCTCCTCGGTGTCCACACCCTTACCTGCCGCCTCACAACCGATGAGTCTGACATCCTTGTCGTCGATGTAGTTGAAGAAGGAACCGATGGCGTTGCTTCCTCCACCGACGCATGCGATGACGACATCGGGGAGCCTGCCCTCGACCTCGAGGATCTGTTCCCTGGATTCCTTACTGATGACACTCTGGAAGTCCCTGACGATCATGGGGAACGGATGAGGGCCCATGACGGATCCGAGGACGTAGAATGTGTCGTCCTTGTTGGCGGCCCAATCGCCCATCGCGGCGTTGACGGCGTCCTTCAGGACCTTGGTTCCGGTGGTGACGGCATTGACCTTGGCTCCGAGGAGCTTCATCCTGTAGACGTTCAAAGCCTGCCTGATGGTGTCCTCCTCACCCATGTAGATCTCGCACTCGAGACCGAGGAGTGCCGCCGCGGTGGCAGTGGCGACACCATGCTGACCGGCACCGGTCTCGGCGATGACCCTCCTCTTACCGAGGTGCTTGGCCATCAATGCCTGTCCGAGGACGTTGTTGATCTTGTGGGCACCGGTGTGGTTGAGGTCCTCCCTCTTCAGGTAGATCTTGGCACCGCCCAGGTCCTCGGTCATGTTCTTAGCGTAATACAAAAGAGAAGGGCGACCCGCGTACTCTTTGAGGAGGGTCTCGAACTCCTTCATGAAGGTCTCATCCTCTCTGAAGCGCTCATAGGCCTCTTCGATGTAATTGACCTCCTCCATCAGTACCTCGGGGACGAACTGTCCGCCGTGGGCACCGTATCTTCCTTTCGACATGCATGTCCATGCATGATGGGATATATTAAAAATGTTGTTCAATAGTGTACAAAGATATACACTGATGAACTTAATGTACAAGGGCGTACAATCGTCAGATAAGAGGCTCCGGATCCTCGTCCAAGATGGCGTCTGGCTCTTTGCCCAGTTCCTCCAGTTTCAGACGGATTATCTTCTCTCCGAACTCGGATGCGCCGTAGACGGGGACCTTCTTACCTGCCTGTATGGTCGCCTTCTCCTTGGCGACCTCGCGCACCCATTTTGAGGCGCATGCGGTTATAACGTCCGCGTACTCGAAGTAACGGCGGGCATCGTCCTCGGAGATGCCTGTCGTGTGCACCGCGTATATGGATACGGCATCGCCGTAACGTTTCCTGAGGTATTCTGCGTCGTCCGCGAAGGCGACCGTTACCGCCAACCTCTTGTAGCCCATGGAGAACGCCTTCTCCACACCGGCACGCGTGTCGATCGGCACCGTCATGGGATCGATGACGTTGTCCCTGCCGACGGCATCCAGGACAGCGTCTATGGGCGATGTCTCGATGATGGCGGAGATCCTTCCGCCGAGACCCTGTATGATACCGGGATCCGTGAGTATGCATGTACCGCAACCGTCCGCTGCCATGACGACGGCATCCATCATTCCCTTGGACAGTGCGAGGCTCATGAGCTCGGAGATGCCGAAACTGAGGAAGTAGTCCATACGGACATCCCTGTTCTCGCAGCACATACCGAACGACCCCATACGGAACTCCATGTTCTCGCGGATGGTATCCTTGTTGAGCTCGTCGATGTTCCTGTGCTTCTTGAAGAGAGGACAGTACTTCACGCGAGGTTCGCTGACCTCGATGACCTTCCCGTCCTCCATAACGACACGGGACATCCCCAGTGCCTCCATCACATGCCTTCCCATGATCCTCACCTGTGTACATTCCGGGATGTACGATGCACGGAACGATGTCTGGATATAAAGGCGTGACAGGGTTGATTAACCCCCTCATCGTTCCATCGGGACGATATGACCATAATCGTTCACAATTCCAAGAGCGGATCCTCGGAGAGGTATGCCCGCAGACTATCGGAGATAACGTGTATGCCCTGCTATTCCGTGAGAGATGAGTATCCCAAGGACGAGAGGATTGTATTCTTCGGTTGGTTGAAGAGGTACACCGTCATGGGATTGTCCAAGGTGGACATCGGCATGGTGGATTCGCTGTGCGTCGTGGGCGTGGACAACGTGGACTTCTTCCCCAGGGACGAGGTGAAATCTTCCAACGAATTCGATGGAGAGATACACTACCTACGCGGTTGGATCAGACCCGAGAGATTGGGATTCCTGGACAGGTTGATCCTCAGGATCGTGTCGAAGAAACTGCTCAGGGAGATGGGGGACCACGCGGACATGACATTGATCGATGCCATGACGAAGGGTGGGGACTTCTACGATGACGCATACCTTGAGCCGATCGTGGAATCGTTGAAGGTTTGAATCGACAACGGGTGCGTCGCACCCTCTCTTTTCTGATGGATGTTCTCGGTCGAGAACGCACCGTATCTCGGATAAATTTTGAAGAAACACAGGATGGCGGGCCTGAGGGGATTCGAACCCCAGACATTTCGATTAAGAGTCGAACGCTCTACCTAGCTGAGCTACAGGCCCTTGTGTGAATCCAGTGATATGTTCCTCATTAATATAACTTTCGTTTATAAATTTGAATGGATGCTCAAATCATAGATAGTTTGCAAAAACGCATACATAAAACCACAATTCCAGATTAGGAATCGTTTAAAAGATAATGTTGCCGTCTGAAAAGACCATTTACATCAGGATTGAGATAAAAAAGATAAAGGGGGCTAAAAAAAGCCCATTAAAATCAGGAATTTTGTGTCAATACCAACTCATAGAATCCTTTTGAATCCGGTTCTGTGAATTCATAATCCTTGTTGATTAACGCCTCATTGGTACCGTTTATTGCAGATTCGGTGAAATATCCTCCAGTAATGCAGCTTGAAAGTGGAACTGAATCACTGCAACCAATCTTCGTAGTGAATGTTCCTCCAGTATATTCCGCGGATGAGACAGTATATTTTTCTCCGGCATTCTCCATAAAGATAGAAGATCCATCATTACCATTGGGAGCAAACGTTCCACCGGTCACCTTTATGGTAACATTACCCTGGTTGGGTTGCAACCAAACCTGTCCATCGAATTCACCACCATTTATGGTGAGATGCCCTGCATTGATACGAACACTCCTATATGCTGGTGTGCTGATTGTTCCACCATTGATTGTAACTTCGCCGGAACTCTGCTGTATTGCACATATCATATGCTTTGCAAACTCCTGTTCACCAAGGTGTTCAATCGTTCCACCATTAACGATAAGTGTACCTCTATTATGGATTGTATATGACCCCCAACCAAAATTAGGATCTCCTGCACTTGTATCTGTAAAGGAGATCTTTCCAGTACCGACACTATCGGTTATTGTGAGTCTGCCTTTATTTTCAATCATATCATATGAGGCGTCACACTTTTTTGTTTGACAAATAGAATACCCATTAAGATCAATGACTACCTCTTTATTGATTACAAGTTTATCTGACAGAGATGCGTCATTGTTGAGAACAACTGTGGCCGCATCATCAATGGACTCTATTGCTAAAGGCAGTGTTCTGAAAAATGTTATCCTATCGCCCTCATATATGATTGCCTCATCCCAGGAAAGGATTTTGATTCCTCCAACCTTATTTACAAAAGAGTCCAAGTTAACCATAGATTTATCAATATACCAGGACCCATCGATTGACGATATGGTTAAAGGAGCATAACCATCGGAACCATTCGCTATGATTTTTGCGGACTCTTTGACAGTAAGTTGAGGAGTTGCAGTAGAGTTAGACCCGTAAATATAAATCCCTCTTGAACCCCCTTCGATTATACCACCGTTGATGGTCAATTTAGCAATATCACCATAGTGTTTTCCTTCAGATGGGTATTGCATCCAGATTCCTGCACTGTCACCGAAGATTCTACCATTATTCACCGTAAATGTACATTCTGCCTTCTCCCCGTTGATGAACATACGAACTCCACGATATGTGCTGGTAATTTGTCCATCCTCTAAAACGGCGGAAGCGGGCATAGATCCCCCATTTGTCTTTATATCGACACCATATGCCATGTCGGTACCACCCAAATGAGAGATTTTGGGTCCATTTATCGACACGGTCGCCTTCTCAATATTCAAAACAGCGGAAAGAGCATTCCACTCCATATTAACGCCAGAATGTTCCAATGAAATGGTACCATTTCCGCAAAATGTTACATTTGAACAATCGGAGATTGTAAATACTCCGTAGTTACGAGTAGCCGTAGGGGATGCAACCATAGAAATATCGTGCCCATTAAGATTGAATGTGACATCGGATTTGGACACTGTGAGATAACTAATAGCGTTACCTGCACCATCGTTTTCAAGAGTTTCAACAATATCTTTCAAAAGATATACTGTCTCTCCAGACGTGACTGCATTCGTTGCATCCTTTAATCCAGAATAGTATTTTTGTCCAATCTTCGCCTCGAAATCACCAATGACATACTCTGAGAAATGATTGGTCTTGAATGTGACGTAGGTAACTCCTTCTCCTTCAACATATCTGGCATCAACGACGGTAATCTTCTCATCAGGGTTTCCAGTATAGACAACAGTAGGTTCAGGTACATTTCCAGGAATTGGTACAGTGATGGTCACATATCCATTCAAAGGAACGATTCCGTCCACCTCTACAGGATCGCTAAGATCGATATCTAACGCGACTGCGGAATTACCAATTTCAAACACAAAATTATCGTCATCTGTCTGGACCGAATTCGTGATACTCAGAGTCTTTCCAGCAATCGTATTTCCTGTGGATGCTTCGAACTCCATGACGACAGGTACGGGATTTACTCCAGCAACGGGACTGGTCAAACCTTCGACCTTTACATCCTTACCAGCGACATCACCAAGCGTCACCTTACCAGCGGACAGGGATGCGGGTGCGGAATAGTTGTATCCGAACTGATATGCCTCGGATACGAACTTGAACTCGTACTTGGTATTCTGTTCAGGGTTGTTCGCTACGATATTGAAGGTTACTACAATTGTATCTTCTGAACCTGCAGCAACCGGTTCCAGCTGCATACCATTGAATTCTCCTCCTGCAAGGTACACAAGTCCAGTCCTTGAAACAGAGTCCACACTGCCATTTGCAACCTTCACTTTGTCAATCGCCCATCCGTCGGGAAGGGAAGTGTAGAATCTCCAGAATGCATCCACAGAGGATGTGTTCGTAAGAGTGTAGGTTACGGGGATGTTCAACTTATCGATCGCATTAATCACAGTGATGGATGTGCCTGAGAGTGTTGCAGTAGGTTTAGCACTCAGACTAGTAAAATCACCGTTTCCATTCACAGTCAAACCACCAATCTGGAATTGACCGTCGATGACGATCTTACCTGTATTGATGGTGACGTCCGTCTCCTCGGTCTCGGAGAACCACGAGTACGTGGTGGCTCCGGCGGCCGCGAAGACCATCATCGCAACGACCGCCACAGCGATCGTCGCTTTCATCTTTGCATTCATTTTCTTTACCTCTTGTTATTTTCTGATTCGAGGACCATGCCCTCGGTTTAACGTGAAACATGTTTGTCGATCCCAAGAGGGATCATGGATCGGATCGAAGCGTATGGGCGATTAGGGAATCCCCCCACTGACTTCAACAGAACGAATTATCATGATGTGTCATCCCCCTCGTACCATACGGAGAGCCCCAGGGTGAACCTCAGATTCTTCTCCATCAACAGATTGTCATTGGGACCGTGCGGGAGTTCCATGGTCACCTTCAGATCGGCAGAGCTTCCCGTCATATCCATCAGCATGACGGCGTTCGTGTACGCATCCGCCACGGTGACGCGAGCCAACACCGTATCGCCGCGTTCCACCTTCAGCACCATGTTCTCCGCCAGGATCGTGTCACCGGACAACGAGGTGACCACCAATGCCAACTTGGCACCACTGGACGGATTGACCGGATACATGACGGTCATCTCGGCCGTCTCGCTGATCCCGGGCCTGATGTTTCTCAGGTCGTACAACGGCTTGGCACCACCCACACCGAAGGACGAGAGGTCCCTCTCCGTCGGGCCGTACGTGTTACCGTAACCGTCATTGGTGACGTAGACGCTCAACGCGGAGTAGATGTCGAAGTACAGGTACACGGTACCGGTGGCGTTACGTGTTCCGGTGATCTTCGCGGTGGCCTTACCCACGAACACGTTGTCGGAATATTCCACGGAGTAATCGTCCTTGGTGAGGATCTGATTGATGCATACGACAGGGGTCTTCGGCTGACCGTCGTATTCCTGCACAGGAATGTCCTCGAAATCCGATACCCTCAACGTGTACGGCAGGATGCTCCATTCCTTCGAGATGGAATCCTTATAGTTACCGTCACCCTCGATGACCAACGTGTACGTACCGACATCTGTACCGCTGTCGCTTCCGATGGATGCGGACCTCATGGAGAACGTCGCCGTACCTACGACATTGAAATCGTCACCGTCCAACTCCGTCGTACCGTCGTACACGGAGAAGGACACCTTCTGCGAGCTTCCGTTGAACGTCGGTTGTACTCTTATGTCGATCCTACAATCGGAACTGGTCAGGGACTTCTCCGTGATGGTCAACTGCGAAACGATCAGACCGTTCTCGAGGTCATAGTTCTTGGTCACGTCCTTGTCCCCGGACATGACCCTCAACTCACCGATGAACTCTCCCTGGTACGTACCGACATCCGTTCCCTTAGCCACGTGCTCTATGCCAGAACACAGGTGTCCATCGACCAGACCGCTGACGGTGTAACCGGAGACGGACTGTTCCTGTCCGTTGTACACAGAGTTACCCGATGTACCTGTGAGTGTCAGCGCCCTCATGGAGATCCCCCATTCCTTCTGGACCTGTCCTACGGAGCCGTTCTTCCACATGTAGTTGGAGGTCGGTGTGAGGTACACCCAATACAATCCTGAATCCGTCGCCTGGTACGTTCCCTTCGTCTTATCAATGACGTACATGTCACTGACGGGGTAGCTGTGCTCCATACCGTCATACACCTTGGAGAAGTACGGTGGTTCGATGGCCTTACGGTCGATGGTGAACGTTCCGGACCTGTATGATACGGTGTAGTTCTGGGTCTCGGAAGGACCCATTGCCGTGATGGGGTACGTTCCAGCGTTCTCCCCCACCTCACGTTTCAACGTGACGGATACCATACCCTTCGTATCCTTGAGTTTCAGACCATTGGCAATGTATGATAATACAGGATCCAAATCACCATAGGTCTTGCTCATGTCCTCGGCGACTATCTCCAAAGGAGCCCTGGTGATGGACAGGTAACCTTCGATGAAGGTCACATCGTAGTTCTGTAGTTCTTTGGCCAAATTGGCACGTACTGTGTACTTGCCAACGTCCTCCCCCTCCTCACGATCGTACATCACCCGAACGAGGCCACTGTCCCCTCTCTTGTATCCGCTGACCGTGAACGTATAATTTGGATCGTCGTCACCGTAGACCTTGGTGGCATCATCGGTGATATCCACGACTAGCGGTGCCTTGGTGATCGTGAAGGTACCTTTCTGAGAGATCACCCTGTAATTGCCCTGATCCGCGGATGTCATCGAGATGGAGATATCGTAGTTTCCGACGTCCTCTCCCGGGGCACGTAACACAGTGTACCTGAGCAGGATCGTCGGATCCTCTCCCGTGACCATGCCCGTGACTGTTGCGGATAGGTTCGGGTCCGCATCACCGTAAACCTTGGAATCGTTCGAAGGCGTCACATGGACCGCCTTCCTGGTTACGGACAACTCGCCGAACACCGTCTCGATCAGATAGTTGTCCGGATCGGTGTTGTCATTCAATGTGTATGTGAATGTGTTCTTCGACTTTCCGAAGGATGTCTGGGCACCTGTGAATGAGTAACCCTCCACACCCTGTCCCGTAACGAACCCGTCACCGGTGATGGACACATGGTGGTCCGTCAATGCCTTTCCGTCATATTCCTTGGATGCGGACAGTGATGTGATGGTCAACTCCCTCTCGGTGACCTCCAACGTTCCGTGCTTGTGCGTTCCGATGGTGTAGATATCCGTGACATCCTGTCCACTACGCAGAATCCTGACCGAGACGACCTTGTTCATCGAGGAACCTACATCGGTCTGTGAACCGTCCAATGTCACGACGACCACGTCCCCGGTCTCCACGACACCGGCCACTGTGTATCCTGCCTTCAGCGGTGTCCCGTCGTATTTCTTCGAATCCGAACCCGCCGTGACGACGATGGTGTCCGATACGACCGTGAGGGTACCGTAGACGACATCGACACGATAGTTGGACTCCTTACCGGAGGTGAACTCATACGTGAACGTGTTCTCGGAGGATCCGATGTGCGTCTGACTTCCGGTGTACGTGAATTCCACCGAATCCTCCTCTGCGAGTCCGTAACTACCGGTGGAGACGGTATGATCGGTCAGAGCGATGTTGTCCAGGACCTTCCAATCCGATCCGGACGTGAACTTGACATGCCTCTTGATGATATTGAACGTGGAATCCGCACAGGACACGTTGTAGTTGCCCTGAAGCTCATCGGCAATGACAAGGATATCGTACAGACCGACGTCCTCACCGATCTCACGCGTAACGGAATAGACGATCTCGTCGTCACCGACGAGACCCTGTATCCTCACCAACAACGTCGGATCGTTGAAACCGTAGATCTTGGTGATCGGTACCGCGGTAACAGAGACGTTCTTGGGAAGGATGTTGAATGTGTATGTCAGTGCTCCGGTGCAGTTTCCGGTTCCGGAGACGATGGCTTTCGCGATACCTGCGTGCACATTGTCCTCGTAGGTGACGATCAGGTCATCGGACGTCACCAACGGATTGATGCTGGTCACCGTCTTGGTACGGGACGTGCCGTCGTATGTCACGGCCGATGTGTCGACCTCGATGTCATCGATCACTATCGTGTACGGGATAACGGTGAGTTCACCGTTGCTGTAACGGATGTCATAATCGGAGGCACTCAGTCCCGAACCCACTATAGGATATCTGCCGACATCGTCGCCGACGTCGTAATCGCAGGACAGTGTCAACTCACCGATGAGGACATCGACCGTATCGTCACCGACGAATCCCGAGATGGAATACGTGAACACGGGTGCACCTGAACCGAAGATAGTGCTCTTGTCGTCGATGACCACATCCAGGACCTCGGGGAGGATATCGAATGTCAGGGACACGGTACCGCTGTAGTTACCGGAACCCGTGACGATGGCCTTCGCGATACCTGCGTGCACATTGTCCTCGTAATCCACATCGAGTCCGTCCATGGACACGGGGAATATTGGCAAGACCGTAGGACGGATCTCCTCATCGGAATACGTGACATCGGATATGGGTTGGAAATATGAGATCTCCAGCTCCAACGGGACTATGGACCATGATACCTGTTTGTCATCCCCGGTACCGTCGGACCAATGTGTGTTTTCAGGGTACCTGAGCGAGAAGATGGCCGTATAAACCCCTGCATCCGTGGCCGAAGCACCTGTGACCGTGTACGCCTCCGTGTCCCGGTATGCGACCACGGGTTCACCGGAATAGACGGATTCCACCGATCCGGGACATACGACGGAAGCCTGAAGGAAGATGACCTCCACCCGGACGTCCCTGTCAACGAGTACGGTCATGGAGGCAGACGGTTGTTCCACGGGTTCACCGTTGACCGTCACCGATGCCAGGAACCAACCCGCATCCGCAGTGAACGTTATCGTCGTCTCCGTATCCTTGGGAACGGAATACGTACCTGCACCGGGATCCGTACTACCTCCGCCGATGACGGAAATCTCCATATCGTAAGGTTCGTCATCGGACGACGCCTCCCCGACTATGGTCACACCCACCAGTACGATGGATGCCACAAGAAGGATCTCCAGGAACTTCGTATCGAGGGCCATCAATCGTGTCCCCCTTGGTTTTTGCTTAGAATGAACTTGAATATCATGGGACCTACCCAAATGACTGCCAATATGGCCGCGAACAGTCCGATCAACACGGATTTGCCCTCGGCCGATGAGATGTATGTGGAGATATCCCCAAGAACGGGTGAGACTCCGACCACCTCACCGATCATGTCCCCGGACGATGCGGTGATGACCTGTTCCGAAGAATTGGTCGGATCGTCCCTGATGGAATCGCCCGCCATGGTGAATATGCGATCGGTCGGTGTGTCGACGACCTTCACTATACGATGTGTGACCACCATTTTCTCCTTCGAGACGGGATGTGTGTAATGGAAGGTGACCACATCGCCTACCTCCAATGAGGAATAAAATCCCTTGTCGTGCGGTTCGGTCGGGACCTCCTTGATGAACACCATGCTTCCGACAGGTATGGTCTCGATATCGTACTCCGTACGAGGCTCACCATCCATGGAACCGGATATCACTACACGGACCTCGGTATCCGTGAAATCCAAGGAATCTCCGTTCATGTGATACATGTATACCCCGACACCCAACAGACCTGCCACGACGATTATGATGACGGATACCTTGATGACAGAGCGTACATTCAAATCGACCACCTTTTATTGAGATTAATGGTAAAAGAAGAAGATTGAACTGTCACACATCTCATCCGATTCGCCTCGACGGATGAATGGTTCAAAGACGGCCTCATGACAGGAATGTTCCAGAGTCCGTAAGAAATGAACAGAATACAACTTATGTCCACTTCTAAACCATTATCCTGGGTGCGGTTAGATTTGAGAACATATAACGATTTGCGGTACAAATATCAGAGGAAATGTAGAGTATACACCTCCGTCCAAAGGGATGATCATCGGTTGGGCGGATCGATAGGTCCGAAATCGGAGTGCATGGACAATGGCAAAAATATGAAAGGGAGGGCCCGAAGGCCCGAGTTTTGAACGGACATCAAAGCTTGTACGTGTACGACTTGTCGGATACAGTCTCCTTCAGATGGCTGTCGTCGGATCCGTTCCAAGTATTGCCAGTCATGGAGCACCGCATCGTAGGGTGTCGTACGCGAGAGGTATGGCACAGTTCACTCGATCCCTTTTCACAGGTAATGTCATCAGTCCGTGATGATGTTCATGCATACACGGACACGAAGACCCATTTCCCCCTGTAATGGTAGAGTGTCGAAGCCAGCACATATATTATTTATGATTAATCTAATAAGATATATCATAAAAATAAGAAATGTATGTACGATATGCGAATTGTACAGTAATGGAAGGTCATCGATCGAAAGAGCCAGCACTCGGAACGTAGGATATAGTAGTCGTGTAATCCCGAATGGATGAACGCACAACTATAATAACCAAGGTCACCATCTGATGATTCATGGGTCAGTTGAAAGTCAGGGACATCATGACCACCCAGGTCATCTCACTCCTCGGAACGGATACACTGAAGGATGCAACTATCACACTCGCCGTCGACAACCTCTCCGGAGCACCTGTCGTCGATGATGACTGTCGCCTCATCGGTATCCTCAGCGAATGCGATATCCTCAAGGTCATCATGGAACATGAGGAGAGCCTCAACGTGGAGAATCCTGTACTGCATCTTCTTGCATTCCCCATGGATGCCAACATCGATGACCCCCAACTCAAGGCGGCTGCGGACAAGATCTCCAAGATCAAGGTCTCGGACATCATGATCCGTGACATCATCACCACCACACCCAATGCGGAGATCATCGACGTTCTCCGTCTCATGATCGACAAGGACGTCAACCGCGTACCTGTCCTCGAGAAGGGAGTGTTGGTCGGTATCGTCACCAGAGGAGACATCATCTTCTCGATCTACAAGAGAAAGATCTGAGTCCCATGGAAGTACACGTCCTTGCCAGTGGCAGCGACGGAAACTGTTACGTCATCAGGTCCGGAGAGCATACCATCATGCTCGACCAAGGTATGACGTACAAGCACCTCGTCGAACAAATGAACATCAACGGCATCATGCCGGAAGAGATCGAGTGCATACTGGTCACCCATGAGCACAGCGATCATATCAAGGGCGTTGGTACCGCTGCCAGGAAGTTCAAGTGTCCCGTGATGTCCACGATGGGCACATATCTGGGCATGTCCCATCATATCGGGAAGGTGGAATTCTCCGAAATCGAAAGAGGAAGAGGATTCTCCGTCGGCGACATAGATATCCTCCCATTGCCCACAAGACATGATGCGGCGGACCCGGTATGCTTCAGATTCTCATCCGGTGACAGAAGTGCGTTCATCGCCACAGACACCGGATCAATAAACATGGGGATCAAACAGGCCATATGCGATTCGGACCTCATTGTACTGGAATCCAACTACGACCCCCAGAGACTGAGGAACAATCCATTGTATCCCGAATACCTCAAGAGGCGCATAGCCAGCGAGGATTCCGGACACCTTTCCAACTACCAATGCGGGGATGCGCTCATGTGCATCCGTCCCGGACAGAGGGTGTTCCTAGGACATCTGAGTAAGAAGAACAATGACCCAGACCTGGCAAAGGACACCGTATCCGAAACGTCCGGCATACGCAGGGCGGCATTGGACTGTCTGGACTGCAACCTGGATGACACCAGGGCATTGAAGATCTGATTCAGAACAGTTTGACGGCCATCTTCCTGTTTATCAGGACCGTGGCCATACCTGCCGGCATCCTGACCACATCATCCTTTCTGAGCCTGTAATCACGGGTAGGGCCTACGAACTCGGGGATATCTTCGATCACATGGATCGTAAGGAAGGAATTGTCATCGAACTCCTCATCATCGACAAACACATCGACCTCACCCGGTTCAAGTACATCCATGGGCTCGGAAGCTGGTACATCCTTGGACTCCGTTACGGTCACGGACTCCTGCACATCGTTGACTGGCACATCCGTATCCACCTTAGGGACCTCTGCAGTCTCCTTAACTACTGGCACATCCTCAGACTGTACCTCGGCATCGGGAACGACCTCCGACTCGGGGAACTCCGAGAAATCCTCCGGGAAATCGATGTCACCCATATCCATCTCCATCTCGTCATCGGGGATGATAGGCATGTCCTTGAGGCTCTCAGCGGATACCGATTCCACACGGGTCTCCTGAACTGGCACATTTGGTACGGTAGGTTCAGACACAGGCCTGGAGACAGATTCGAGATCCATGAGGACCACGTTCTTCTTCTTGCGCTCCGTATTGCCCCAATGCATCCTGGAGGCCGCAAGAACGGATTCGAAGTACTGCTTCTCTTCCGGAGGAAGGTTCTCCGTGGAGTTCACACAACCCATAGCCGTCCTTATGGCCAAAGCGGCCACCTTGCTCATCCTATGTTCGACGACCAACTTGATGGACTGATGGATCTTCTTCCTACGCTCGTTGGCTGCTGCGGATGCCAGGGAACCTATATCGATCCCGATCTGTCTCTCACACTCCCTGCTCTGCTTGTCCAGAAGACGCAACATGGCAGGATAGAGGTCCAATCTGACCTCTGAGAGCGAACCGGAGGATTTCTCCCTTCTGACTATGGATGAGAGCTCCTCGTATGTAAAGTCCGAATCGACGGTGTCCCCAATCACGGACGTGGTTATCAAGCGTGCGTATAAGAGCCTACCGCAAAGGCCCAATCGACACGAGCAACGTATAAATCACCTCAACCCCGTGCTTCATACGATGACCGACTTCACCATCGGAGAAAGGCTTCTGCTGCATCTTTACAGATACAGATCGCTGGATCAGAACGAGATCTACAACATCCCATGGGAACTCACACAGGATGGTATAGCCACCACATTATGCATCTCCAGAGCGCACGCATCATTGGAACTGAAGAAACTCAGGAACAAGGAAAGAATCACAGAGTATCAGGCACATGTGAAGGGCGGGAAGGTGAAGAGGTACGTCTACTATCTCAACCCCGAAGGATTGAGGGCCGCTGCGGAGGTCCAGGACAAGGCCGACAAGGCCGGAATAGATGTCAGGACACTCCTTGATCTGAAGAGCCAGAATCCCCTGGATGCAATGGACAGGATGACCGATAAGGACAAGAGGGCCCTCGGTTGTGCCTGTGCGTTCAGAGTACCGGTCCCGTTGGACATCTTCGAACCGCATGAACGTTCCATCATCCCCGCGGATGCGTCTGGTACTACCGTAATCCACAAGGATGTCAGGTCCAAGTTCCTCAACGCGTTCCCTGAAGAATCTAGATCCTGGCACAGCTTCGCTGCAGACCAATGGTTGGAGAACTACACAGACCTAAGGGGATATGACGAGGCGTTCAGACACTCGGAGAGGATCTACCACCTCCTGATGGCGGGAAGGAAATCGGAAGCCTGCAGAGCGATCTCGGCCGATGTGTACAGCCTCATGTACATCGACGACAGGGAGTTCCTCGATGCACTGTTGACGGCCACCACACCTCCCGAGAAGAACATCCTCGATGTACTGGCACTCACATGCGAGATCGCCATCAACCTTGCGGACTACAAGGTGGCCAGAGAGACCGCTGAGAGACTTGCTGGCACTATCGTTTTTGAAGGCACCGATGACGAGTTGCGCGGGGATGCGGACGGTTACGCATACCTCGCGGAGACCTACATGCTGAGGGGGCTGAGGGACGAGGCCGAGAAGTACATGCGCCCGATCCTTGACAGCAACAGTGCGCTCGCGAAACTGACCCTGGCGGATGTCCTCATCGATATGAAGGAATACGATATGGCTGCCAAGGCCATAGACGATATCAAGGACATCCCTCGTTCCAACGCAGTCGCAGTGTTCCGTAAGTACTACGAGACAGCGAAACTCAACCTCATGATCAGAGGGGACAAGGATGCATCCGTAGGAGTCTGGGACTGTGTCCCGGAAAACCCTCCTTCGGATTCATACCTGGTGAAGATGTTGGAGAAGGCCTACTCCTCCATAGATGGAAGAGGTAAGGCCCTCGTCAAGTCCCTGGCCAAGGATAATGGTTACAGGGACCTGTTCAAATGACGCGGTTCTTCTTGAGAAGGTCCATGTCGGAGATGTAGAGCTCACGGATGTCCGTGATTCCCCACTTCAACATGGCCAACCTCTCGAATCCGAATCCCCATGCAAGGACTGGCTTATCGACACCGAAGGGTTCGACTACCTCCTTCCTGAAGATTCCCGCACCTCCAAGCTCCATCCACTTTCCGTTGAAGAAGACCTCCAACTCCAGAGAGGGTTCGGTGTAGGGGAAGTATGCGGGCCTGATCCTGATCTGATCGAATCCCATCTTGGAGTAGAACTCCCTGATGATGGAGATCAACATGTCGAAGTTTGCGTTCTCATCGATGATGTATCCTTCGATCTGAGTGAATTCCGGAAGGTGCGTGGCGTCGATGGACTCCTTCCTGAAGATCCTCGAGAGCGAGAAGACCTTTGAAGGTACCTTAGGATCCTTGGCGATGGAGATGATCGAATTGACCGTGGTGTGTGTCCTGAGCATACCCTGTTCAGCGAACTCCCTGGACCACTTTCCACCCCATCCGGTGGAACCGGTGTCCCCACCGTTCTCGTGGATGTTCTTGATGGTCTCGACAAGCTTGTCGTCCTCAACGGGGATCCTCTTGGGATCCTCGAGGTAGAATGTATCCTGAAGGTCCCTTGCAGGGTGGTCCTGGGGGACGAAGAGCACATCCAGATCCCAGAATGCAGGGTGGACGTACTCCCCATCGAACTCGGTGAATCCCATGTCGGTGAAGAGCTTCCTGACATCCGCAGCAAGACGGGAAAGAGGATGTTTCTTCGCAGGATAGTACGCGGGAGCGAATGTCTGTACATCGAACTTCCTGAACTCCACATCCTTCCACTTTCCGCTCTGGATGAGGTTGTCGGTGACCTGTACCGTCTCCTCCTTGATCTCGATGCCCTGTGCCAACGCCTCCTTTCCGAGATCCGTCAGCGAGATCGCTCTCTTAGTCACGATCTCCTCGGCGATCATTCCCTGACGGCCTTTGAGATCCTTGATGATACGTGCATCCGCATCAGCCTCCGGAAGTGGACCCTGTGCCATCCTCTCGAGGAGGGCCTCGTCCTCCATCCTTCCGGCGAGCATGTCCTTTCCGAGATCGGTGAGTACGAGGACCTTCGCATCGCCGTCCTTGACGATGTCCGCGAGCTTCTTCCTCTTGAGCCATCCGACGGCGATCTTGTCCTCCCCATCGGGCAGTGCCTCGGCAAAGGCCGACATATCCATCTTCCCGCCGGCCGCATCGATGGCCTTGATGGCCTTCCTCTCGGGAAGCCCGTTCTCCACCACGGTCGTATCGGCCACGACGAAGAACTTGGAAACGTCCTCATCTATGACCACAAGACCCTTGGACGCGAGCCAGGATGCTGCACCCATGACCTCGACCTCGAGTTCGAAACCGCCTTTGGAGACGAGTTCGGCAGGGGACGGACCATCACCTGCGGACTCGAGTGCCAACAGTAACCTTCTCTCATTGTAGCTAAGACCCTCTATGATCTCGGATATGCTCATTTGACTCACCATTTGAAACCGTCGAAGGCCATCGAATCGATGATCTCCTTGGCCTCCTCTCTCTTTGCCTGATGCTCCTCGAGGAAGACGTTGATCTTCTCGGTGAGGCACATCTTACACTCTCCGCAGAGGATCTCTCCGTTGCGGCATTTACGTGCCATCTCCTCGAGCTTCTCGTCGTCCTTCTCGAACATATAGTAGTTGTACTTGAAAACGGCACAGACCTCGGGGTTTCCACCCTCCGCCCTCTGTTCCTCGACGGTGGTCCTGCCTCCTGTGAATGCACGTCCGACCTTCTTCTTGACGGCCTTGGGGGTGTCGGTGGTGTAGATCGTGGCATTCTCGTCCGACGACGACATCTTGTCCGCACCGCTGAGTCCGGGGAACATCTTGCAGTACATCGTGGCCGGCTTGGGATAGTTCAATCCCGGTGCGACATCCCTGCATGCCCTGAAGTGGGGATCCTGATCGATACCACAGGGGATCAACGTAGGGATCTGTTTACCATACTCCTCCGTGCCAAGGAACGCGGGTGCCGCCTGAATCGCAGTGAAGAAGATCTGACCGATATTGGTGGAGTTCTCGAAACCGAATATCGCCTTTGCGGTGGAGAACGTGATCTTCTTCGCGACCTTCAACGCGATAGGATAGAGCTTGTGCATACACTTGGTGTCCACGATGATCTTGGTCTTCTCTGGATCAAATCCCAATGCGATGAAGTCCAATGCGTTCTCGTAGGCCATGTTGCCGGTGTCGTGGAGCGTGAGGTCCTTGAAGAGGAACTTCTCGTCATCGGTCATCTGGAAGTACATTGGCACATCGAACGTGTCCTGGACCCACTTGTTGAATATCCAGGGCATCATGTGACCCAGGTGGGTGTTTCCGGATGGGCCCCTGCCGGTGTACAGCATGAATGTATTGCCCTTGTCATACTCGTCGAGAATCACGTTCAGATCCCTGTGGGAATAGAAGATGCCCCTCCTGATCATAGGGTGGACCTCTCCGTACTTGGAAAGCCTCTGTACCAATGCGTCATCCAAAGGTGTGGTACCGAACTTCTTCTGAAGGAGGTCGTAATCGATATCCCCTGTGACCTCCCAGGGTGTGACCGTGAATTCGTCTGCCATATGACTCAGCTCGGAATGGAGATTGACACATCCCTTAAATACGTATGCGCGCGCATGCGACGGATAATTACCTATAACTAGGTGTGGGACAATACCCAGTCCATGGCAGAAAACGTTTGGAGGATCCTTGGGAAGGAAGCGATGTACCTCGAATTCGCTGAAGTCCTCAAGGCTCAGCTCATCGAGATCGCACCCACCGTTGAGAACGGAGAGAGGTTCGTCGACCTCATCAAGGAATCCGAGATCATGCACATATTCAATGGTGCCACAGAGACCCATGGGTTCAACATCCGCCCCGTCGAGTCCACAACCCCCGAGGACATCCAGTACATGGCTGACATCGTCCTTGCCATCGCACGTCAGGACTCGGAGCGCTTCTACGTCTCCCTCGACGGAGAGTACCAGAAGTGTGTCATCAACGTCAGGACCGACGAGGAGCCCGAACTCATCGGAAACAACAGGACCGAAGGATACGGATCCGGAAAGATCTTCATGCCCATCCTGGACTCGCTCTGCAAGCCCGGACGCGGTAACGACTCACTCTTTTGAGTCCCCAAACTCCATCACACCGAGGTCGGACATGTCCCTCCTCGGTGTATCTGGCACACTTTCTCTTACCATCGGATTCTCATCCTCTATGACCATCGTCATGGATATCGGACGGAAGACGGACCACTTGGAACGTATCTCGTTTATGACGGGACCTTCGAACCTCTTGTAGAATATCAGACACGCAAGGACGTTGATGATGAGGTTGAAGAATGCGGAGAGGAGGATGAAATAGACCACATCCTGGATACCGTTGTTGTTCACGGCCAACAAGACATAGATGAATGCCGCGAGGATCGGGACCACCATCTTGTACAATGTCATCCTGACCCCATCGTAGATTCTGAAATCCTTGTACTTGGTACAGATCCTGACGTTCAACGACATGAATATCGAGAAAGGCATGACGATCAGCGGGATGTACAACATCAATGAGAACAGATATACTGGCACATTCGAGAATGAATCGAATGACATCCATGATGGGTTCATCGAGATGTATATCCAGATGAACAGCCCTGCCATGAAACTCAGCCCCATGGTGGACCATACCTCTCTCCACGGAACGGATGCACGGGAGAGGTTGTGATCGATCTCGATGTTACGAGTGTCGAGATCACCGGAGATACTGAACAGGAATGAGACCAAACGGTCCCTAGGTCTCAGTTTCGACTTGATGTTCAGATACTCTATCGATGCGACCACAGGATAGAATATCGCCTTCTGGAATACCGCCACCAATGCCACCATACCGATGAGCCCGATGGATATCGTGGAAAGTGCCAGTATCCAATTTATATCGACACTGAGCAGTAGCATCGCCAATATGAGGAGCAACAGGAGTGCCAGAACGAACTTCCTATGGTAGATGATACAATATCCGACACCTACGATGGCCAACGGTGCGGATGCGATGATGGCTGAAAGGAAAATCGATAGGCCATAATGACTCACGAATTGAAGACCCAGTATAGCGATGATGAAGGATGCGGCGAAGATGATCAACAGTGCCTTGTCCACACTGGAGAGGACCTGTATATGATCCTTCTCGCTTATGATGGCCTGTCTGCCCGTAGACCAACGCCTCGCCATATCATTCCATCCAAGCGGACATGGTCACATCGGTCCTGTCACCGGCGAACACACCGAGGATCAGTGCCATGGTACCCTTCTCCTTGATAGGGACCGGACCCATAACGGACTCGGAAGTGACATGTTCCTGGAACTTCACATTATAGCCCTTGTTGTCGACGATGGACACGTCCACGCCGTTGGTGGAGCTGATCTTGACATAGAGCGATTTGCCTGCCTTGACCTCCATCGGATAGGACCTGATATTATCATACAGACTATGCTTGGTGTAATCGACCTCGCCCATGTGGAACGATGTCTCCTCAATCAATACGACCTTGCGTGAGAACAGGGACATGGATATCGAAGGTGGAATGTGGAACAACGATTAAGCCGTTTCCATAGGGAAAACTGTGTTCGGTAATTAGGCCTCCGACATCTGGGCTCTGATGTTCTTGTACCTGTTGTGGGCCAGGACCCTGTTCAGGGTCTCCTGAACACAG
>SUSY01000012.1 GCA_015063185.1 Thermoplasmata archaeon | reverse complement strand
CTGGATATATTGCGGGCCAGGACCAAATGGAACTGTGTTCAGGAGACCCTGAACAGGGTCCTGGCCCACAACAGGTACAAGAACATCAGAGCCCAGATGTCGGAGGCCTAATTACCGAACACAGTTTTGTTGTAACGTATGCTTATATCCAATCATCACTTTCAATCTCATGTGAGGTCATTCAACTACATCCCCATATTCCCCATCATATGGGCAGCGTTCTGCGCGATTAACATCATCTCCAACTACAGATACTACATGATGACACAGGAAGGTCGTGTCCTATTGGCGTTGTTTGCAATAATGATAGTATTGTGTGCATTCCTTGCGATATACCTCATCAAGCCCAGGTTCCTGATGAAAACCTTACAAAAGGTGTCTCCCGGACGTAGATGTCCGAATTGTTATGAGAGAGTGGAGAAGGGTTCTCACTTCTGTGCCAAGTGTGGTACAATCATCGACGATTCATCCGAATGTACCGTGATGGCCAAATGTGGTCGTTGCGGTGAGAGGATTTCAGATTCAGGTGTAGATTTCTGCCCACGCTGTGGAAATTTATTGAAGAAATGAAATCGGGGCGTTGCCCCGTTTTGTTCAAAGATTTTTGAAGGAATATCTCAGTGCATCGATGACAGGTAGAGGTTCACCCAAGAGGAACGTCTCAAGGGCGCCTCCGCCGGTACTGACATATGAGAATCTATCGGTGAAGTCAAACCTGTCAGCAGCTCCGACGGTATGCCCTCCTCCGATGACGGATTGCCCTTCCGATTCGATCATGGCACTCATGATCTCATACGTACCTTTGCCGAATCCGTCCTTCTCATACATTCCTGCAGGTCCCGACATGAAGCAGGTCTTGGATGCGAGCAGAACTTTCCTGAACTTCTCGATGGAGTCATCACCGATATCCAATGCAGGTTCGGCGGTGGGCATGTCTCCGATGAGAACGGATGTACGTTTTCCATCACGCTCTACTGCCACATCGGTTGGAAGGATTATGCGCTGGTTGTATTTCGACATGATGTCCTTCGCTGCTTGGAGGTTTTCGGGCGTGAGTTCTTCCTGTAGGACTTTGAGCGACGAATCTCCGATGTCCACTCCTCTTGCGTAAAGGAACGCGTTACCAGCGAGCCCTACGAGGATGACCTTGTCGGCCATACCGCTTCCAAGGACGTGGTCGATCATATCGGATGCATCTCCGAATTTTGCCCCTCCGAGGATGAATACGGATGGGCGACGAGGTTCGTCAAAGATCGCATTCAGTGCGAACAGTTCCTTGGCCATCAGTCTTCCGGATGCGGAAGGGACCTTAGGTGCGAATCCTACAAGGGAACATTGAGAGCGATGTGCCGCTCCGAATGCATCGCAAACATAGAAGTCGATGAGTGGGGCAAGCTTCTCGACCATCTCCGCTTTGGAGTGACCTATCATATCGAGTTTGGCAGTTTCCTCGTCGATCGCTCTGACGTTTCCAAGGAGGAGGACCTCTCCTGCATTGAGTGATTTGATGGCATTCTGTGCATCCTCACCCATGACGTCATCGACGTACTTCACTGGGCTGTTGAGGTGTTTGGAGAGTCTCTCGGCATGCTGATCGAGGGGTGTGAAGTCCCATTTGCCCTTTCTGCTCTGGTGGGCCAGAATGACGAGTTTTGCGCCTTTTCCCATCAGTTCCCTGACGGTTGGGATGACCCTCCTGATTCTGGAATCGTTGATGATCTTCAAGGTCTGTTTGTCCATTGGGCAGTTGATGTCCACCCTGAGGAGAACAGTCTTGTCCTTGAAGTTGAAATCCTCGAGTGTGTGGAAATCCTTCATACAGGTCCCTCAGATTCCCATAGCCTTGTTGGTCTTTTCCATGGATTTGACGGGGTCTGCCTCGAGTTTACACATGGACCTGATACAGTCGATGTTCTCGGGGATGACATCGCTTTCCTGGTTGACTGCCTGGTAGAAGTACAGGGTGTTTCCGACGACCTTGATTCCATCTTCCCAGACGACGATCTCGAACATGTCTCCGCGACTGCGTTCGAGTTCACGTGCGTAGTCCATAATCTGTGCGGTGGATTTTATTCCATCTTTGCTCTTGACCATCTTGACGCGGGGGCAGTTCCTAATGATCTCTTTGATGTCATTGGTGGTCGCTTCCTTCTCGAGTTCGACGACGATGGTGTGAACATGCATGAGGGTAGTAGGTACCTTCACGGCCATTGTGCTGATGTTGAGCCAAGGCATGATGCTTTGCACATCTGGTCCGTGGTGGGTGGGAAGCTTCACGACAGGCTCGATGGCGTTAATGGGTCCGGATTTGCTGTCGTTCGGATCCGCGCTTCTTCTGATGAGTGTTACGTACGCGTTCTTGATCTTGAATCCCTCATCGATTCTGTAGAGTGTCCTGAGAAGTCCGGTGGTGTTGCATGAAACGACGCGTGAGAATTGTGCGCCCCACGACTCCTTGTAGTTGGCGGTCGCGTTGAAGGATATTCCAGTGAGTCCATGGTCCTCTCCTCCTTGCCAGATGGCCTTCTTTCCTGCAGCCGCATATTTCGCCTTGTATTCCTCAGCGACCTTTCCCGGTGTGCAATCGACGATGATGTCGGCGACGGCAATCATGTCCTCCACCGTACCTGCGACGGGAACCCCTGCGGCCTCAAATGCCTCGAGGCTTTCCTTGGGGACATAGACAGGATATCCCTTGCGTACGGCATCCTTTGCTTCATAGGTGGGGCGAGTCTTGGTGATGCCGACGATTTCCATATCGTCCTGTTGGTTGACAGCAGTCGCGACTCTCTTACCGATTGTTCCGTATCCGTTGATTCCTACCTTGACCTTCATCAGGCTCACCTTTCTTATGGATGAAGGAAGGGTGGCGTCGGTAATTAAGGTTGCCCTTCCCGGAGTGCGTGCATTCGATATAATGCGAATATGCCAGCGTATTGTGGTGCCTTTTGGTGAATGGAATAACTGCAATATCCAGAACAATCACCGTGTCCGTTGGCAACCATATTAATATTTGTCCTGTGCTTTTTAGCCAGAGGCAGAAAGATGAAAGGTTCGAAAGCACTGCTCAAAATGTTGGCGGACAGGGGTGTCGAGAAAGTGTTCGGCTATCCTGGGGGACAGGTCATACCGATCTTTGACGAGATTCTCAATTCGTCTGTAGAGAACGTTCTCGTACGTCACGAACAGTGTGCTGCACACATGGCTGACGGTTTCTCAAGAGCCAGTGGAAGGACCGGTGTCTGCCTTGCCACAAGTGGCCCGGGTGCGACAAATCTGGTTACCGGAGTTGCGACCGCATATGCGGATTCTGTTCCGATGATGGTCCTCACAGGACAGGTGGCCTCCAGTGTTCTGGGTATGGGTGCATTCCAGGAAGTGGACGCCTTCAGTCTCATGATGCCCGTAACCAAGTACAACTATAGGGTTCTGGAATTGAATCAGCTCCCTAAGGCAATGGACGAGGGATGGAAACTTGCAGTGGCAGGTCGTCCTGGTCCCGTACACATAGATCTTCCAGTCGATTCCATCAATTCAGACATCGACGAGGGCCTCCTTACCTGTAACTTCAGTATCCCCAAGCAGAGTTATGATCTTTCGAACATACCTGCGGCTACCGAATTGATTCGTAATGCAAAATCTCCTGTCATCCTTGCAGGTGGGGGCGTGATCAGTTCTGATACATCCGAGGATGTGGTGAGGTTCGCGGAAATGATCGGTGCACCAATCATCACACCAATGATGGGATTGGGCTGCATCCCATATGATCATCCACTCTCGCTTGGTCCTTTGGGTATGCATGGTAAAATGGCTGCGCTCGATGCCATCAAGAGTGCGGACCTCCTTATCGTCATGGGTGCCAGGTTCTCAGATAGGACGTACAGCAAGCGTACTTCAATCAATCCTGCATGTAAGGTCATCCACATAGACATCGACCGTACGGAGTTTGACAAGCGCCTTCCAGCCACTTTGAACATCCATGCGGATCTTAGAGATGCAATCGGGGAGATGACCCGTCATCTGGGTCCTTTCGCTCCCAAGGAGGACTGGGCAATACAGATCGCTGGTTTCAAGGCTAAGTGTTCTGGATGTAATATCGATATACCCAGCGATCCCATTGCACCGCAGAAGGTCATGCATGAGATCAACAAGATCCTTGATGATAACACGATTATCACAACAGATGTCGGTCAAAACCAAATGTGGGCGATGCATCATCTTAAAATCACAAGACCCAGACAGTTTATATCATCCGGAAGTCTCGGTACGATGGGATTCGGTCTTCCTTCCGCACTCGGTGCGAAGGTCGCATGTCCCGAGAAGAAGGTAATGACCATCACGGGTGACGGTGGATTGCTCATGGTTATTCAGGAATTGGCCACTGCGGTTGCAGAGGACCTTCCGATTGTCATTTGTCTTCTCAACAACGGATGGCTTGGAATGGTCAAACAGTGGCAGAAGCTCTTCTGGGACAAGAGATACTCATCCACGAGGCTCTACGATTCCAACCCGGATTTCGTCAAGTTGGCCGAAGCGTTCGGTGCGAAGGGAATCAGGGTCGAGAAGCCTGGTGAGATCGGAGATGCTCTCAGGCAGGCATTCGCCAGTGACAAACCATGCCTTCTTGACATCATCTGTGATCCTGAGGAGGATATGCTACCTATGATTCCCAATAATCCTGCTCAGCAGATTGTGAGGGGTCGTTGTCAATACTGAGACTTCGGTTCAAACCATTTCCTCAACATCTTACCATGTTTCTGTGATGCCATAAGCGCGTGCGCGCGATATCTATAAAGGTAAGCTTAAGATAAGGCAGTCAAAGGAAAGGTGCAACGATGGCATCAATGAAGATTTATCACGATTCAGATGTGGACATCAATGTCCTTATGGGTAAGAAGATCGCAGTCCTAGGATATGGTGCACAGGGTAGGGCCCAGGCACTCTGTTTCCACGATTCCGGACTCGACGTTACCGTAGGTGCAAGGAAGGGTGGAAAGTCCTGGAACAAGGTCAAGGAGGACGGACTCAAGGTCGCAGAGATCCCTGACGCAGTCAAGGGTGCGGACGTCGTCATGATGCTCCTTCCCGACGAAGTGCAGCCTGACATCTACAAGGACATGGTCGCACCCAACCTCAAGAAGGGAGCAGCACTCGAGTTCGCACATGGATTCGCAATCACATTCAACCTTATCCAGCCTCCAGAGGATGTCGATGTCATCATGATGGCACCCAAGGCACCTGGAGACATGGAGAGGCTCGTATTCCTCGAGGGATTCGGAGTGCCAGCACTCGTCTGTGTCCACCAGGATTACACCGGAAACGCAAAGAACATTGCGTTGGCACTTGCAAAGGGACTTGGTTCTACCAGGGCTGGTGTATTCGAGACCACCTTCGACTTTGAGACAAAGACTGACCTCTTCGGTGAGCAAGCCGTTCTCTGCGGAGGGCTCACAGCGATGATCAAGGCTGGATTCCAGACCCTTGTCGATGCAGGTTATCCCCCTCAGATGGCATATTTCGAAGTCCTTCATGAGACCAAGCTCATCACCGACCTCATCAATGTGGGCGGATTCGAGAAGATGTGGTATGTCGTGTCCAACACTGCCGAGTACGGAGGTCTCACCAGAAGGGACCGTGTCATCACCCCCGAGTCCATGGCAGGAATGAAGTCCATTCTCGATGATATCGAGACTGGAAAGTTCAAGGATGAGTGGAGGGCAGATTGGAACAACGGTCTCAAGGATCTCAAGGCCCTTGAGAAGAAGGATTCCGAGCTCCAGATCGAAGTCGTTGGAAAGGAGATCAGAGCCCTCTTTGAGAGGAAGAAACAGTAAATGAGTCGGGTGGTGTCGGAATGAGCAAGTTTTCAATAAGGACTTGGAATGGTGGAGAGTTCTTTGGAGAATTCGACAAATCCCTCATGTCCGACACCATTTGGCTCTCTTTACCCAAGAAATATTTCATCAATATGCTTGGGTCGATGATCTATTTCGAGTGTCCGTTGGATTGTCCCATCGAGGGAGAACTGGTCACCCAATTGGATGTTGGCGATATTGCATATTGGCCGGGTGCGAATGCACTCTGTATATTCTTCGGTCCTACGCCACTCAGTAAGGATGATGGTAGGCCCGTCTCACCCTATCCTGTCATTAAACTGGGACATATGCTCGGAGACTTCTCCGCACTCGAGGATGCGGGGGATCGTCAGGCCATCAAGGTCGACAGGGCCTTCTGATCATACCACTGTGAATGAGTGGTCATAGTCGGTTAAGAGACGGCATCCATCCTCTGTGATCAGTACAGTGTCCTCTATTCTTACTCCGCCGATGCCTGGAATGTATACACCTGGTTCAGCGGATACGACATTGCCGGCGCGTAATTTCTGTTGTGATTTTGGGGACACATAGATTGCTTCATGGATGTTCATACCGATTCCGTGTCCGAAGGAATGTATGAAACGCCCTTTGAATTCCGAGTTTTCAATGACCTTTCTTGCTGCAAGGTCGGGTGCGGATGCATCCGCCCCATCTCTCATCTCTGCAAGCCCAGCAATCTGTGCCTGTCTGACGACTTCGTATGCCCTTTTTAGAATCGGTTCCGGTTCTCCAAGGAATATCGTTCTGGTCAGGTCGGAACAATATCTTCCGTATTTGGACCCGAAATCGAAAAGTGCTGCGTCACCATTCTTTAGTTCATAATCCGCAGGACTGTAGTGTGGTTCGGATGAGTGCGCACCGAATGCAGCAATGGTATCGAATGCGAGCCCCGTACCACCAAGACGAAGCATTCTAATCCCCATCTCTGAGGCGACATCCCTCTCTGTGGCACCTTCATATATCATATCTGGTAACTCTTCGGCCACTGTAGAGGTTATCTTGCAGGCCTTCGCGATGAGTTCAATCTCTTTTTCATCCTTCACTGCAATCGTATCCGAAATGATCTTGGTGGCATCAACGATCTCCACGTCTACATCTAAAAATGACTTCATCCACTCTACGGAACCATATGCTGTGGACGAGTAATTCACACCTATCTTCTTGCAACCCTTCAGTATTTCCTGCATCTGTTGCTTACGATCAGCATCCGTATTGTAGACATGCACCTCTCCGTTGGCGGACTTTGCGGTCTCTTCTTCCAAAATGGAGACGAATGTGTGCAGTGAGCCGTCACTGGTAACTATCGCACGTGAACCTTCGAAAGTACCGGATGAGCTGCCTGTGAGGTACCAGAACGTGGTGTCCAAGAAGGGTTCGCTGGCATTCATCACAACGATTGCATCGACACCGTCGGTGAAATTATGTGCAAGTCTTTCGGCGCGTGAGCTCATCATGCATCCTTGGAACACGTCCAATTGGATAAGTGTACTCCCTCCACATCTGTTAAACCCTGATCCTATTGGAGAGACATGGTGGATGGATACGTGTTTTCCGCATCAGTTCACATCATTTGACCCCTCTGGTTTAAAGGTGGATGCCTCTGAACTGGGGCTGTAAGCACTTTCGATGTCACCCACACGAAACATCAACGAGCCAGTTTTTACATCAATTCCTTCAATAGGTCCAATGTCTTTTCATCATGTGGGAATGTGCCAGCATCGAGAATGATGTATGATCATCCTTCCATGATGGGCCAATCGATGCTGAAATGAAATATGCGGGGATCGAAAAGGAATCTGACTGATCTCATAAGTGTTTCCTTATTCGTGGTCTGTCCCCATTCACCGAATGCACCCGTCGTCCCAAGATAGGACGACGGATGTTGAGAGGTTTTGTAATCAGATTCCAACCCATTCCTTTCTGACGATTCTCTTCAATGCAGAAATCGCAGAGAGGGATGCGAGGTAGGATGTCTTTGGATTGTCGGGCGAGGGGACATTGTAAGTGTGACAGTTCATTTCGCCGAATGCGCCCTTGATCACAAGTTCATGGGAGTTGTTTTTAGCGGTGGGATCCACGACGATCGTGACCTTGGTCTTGTCGAATCCCATTCCGAGCAGACTGACCGTTGCAGCGACATTGATGTTCTTGGGGAATTTCTGGACAGCCTCTCTTGCGGTTCCAGAGAAGACCACAGTGGGTTCGGTGAAGGAATTGACATCCAATCCCTGTTCCTCTATGTACTTGACACCACTGAGGGATTTGGGTCCTTTCTTGGTGATGAGTTCGACTTCATAGAGTTCATCCACGCTGGCTGCTCTAAGTCCGTCGGTTCCAGCGAGTGCGCCGGAGGGGATGAAGACCTTCGCATCGGTCTGTCTGGCCTTTTCGAATACCATCTCCCTGTATTCATCATCCACCAATGCTCCTACGGATAGGACCATGACATCCACTCCGCGACTTACGGTCTTGTACACGATGTCGGTGGCGGCATTCTGGGATGCGGCCTCGATGACAAGGTCGCAGTGGTAAAGTTCATCTTCCACCGAGTCGACAACGATCGCTTTGTTCAGTTTTCCTGCAAGTTCCTCTGCAAGGGGCTTGATGACGTCAATGAGGTATATCCTCTTGACATCATCCATAGCATCTGCGGCCATGGCCAACTGGGTACCGATGGAACCGCAACCAACGATTGTAATGCGCATGTCCGATAATCGGTCTCACTCTTATTATGGGTTTGCAGGGAAACCCTATAATCCTGTCCGTATATCCATGGTCATGCGTTATGAGTTGCTCGAGCACACGGCCGATGTGATGGTCAGATGCACAGGGGATACATTGGCGGAATGTTTCGAGAATGCTGCATATGCATTGTCGGATCAAACCGTCGATCCGTCGTGTGTGGATCGTGTGGTGGAGGTGCCGATAGAGGTCACGGGTGACGATGACGAATCCAGATTGTACAATTTCCTTTCAGAAGTCCTCTTTATAGAGGAGGCAGAGGTGTTCGCATTCTCAGATTTCAAGGTCAGTATCGATGGAGACAAGGTATCTGCGATCGGATGGGGGGAGCCATTGGACCTGAAGAGGCACCATCCCAAGACTGAGGTGAAGGCAATCACCTACCATATGATGCATGTGGATCCATCCATACCTGAACTGAGGGTCGTGTTCGATATCTAATCAACGAAATGCCAAATATGGCCTAGTCATATGGATGTTTATTGAGGTATATGTCATGTTGAAGCTTGGTTGGTTCTCCACCGGAAGGGGTCCTGGATCCAGGAATCTGCTTCGTACCGTTATGGAAGAAAAGGATAAAGGGCTCGATATCGAGATCGCGTTCGTTTTCTGTAACTGGGACAATGATGAGGACGTCAACCCTAGGAAGGAGCAACGCGAGATGTTCTTCGACATGGTCAGGGGATACGGCATTCCCTTGGTGACGAAATCCTGGAAGAAGTTCAGGCCAGATCTTTGGGACACTGACCAGAAGGCATGGAGGGATGAATATGGGAAGGAGATCAGGAGGTTAACTTCCGGGTACAAGATGGATCTGGGTATTTTGGCCGGATACATGTTGTGGATGGATGACGAGACCTGCCAGCAGTACGATATGCTGAATCTCCATCCCGCACTTCCGGATGGACCGAAGGGAACGTGGCAGGAAGTCATCTGGCAACTCATAAGGGAGGGTGCAGATGAGCAGGGGGCGATGCTTCACATATGTACACCAGAGTGGGATCGCGGTGCTCCCCTGACATACTGTGGATTCTCCATACGTGGGGATGGATACGACGATCTTTGGGCCAACATGGATAAGAAGATCTCGGAGATAGGATTGGACGAAGTCATCGCTAAAGAGGGTTCCAACGAACCTCTGTTCAAGAAGATCAGAGAGGATGGTGCCAAACGTGAACTCCCTTTGATTGTAGAGACCATCAGGAAGTTCGCTGAAGGTACGGTCCGTATACAGGACAAGCAGTTGGTCGTCAACGGAAACAAATTGGAATCCGCATTCGATATTTCTGAGGATGTGGATGGTTCACTTGGTGTTTGAATGGAATACGATCATATGGCGGAGCTCGGTCTTGCCGAGGAAACGCAGTTCATCTGCTCGGATCACGTGTTTCTTACACGTTCCAATCACGTTCGTGATCTTTGTGCCAGATATGTAAAGAACGGTGGGAGGCTGTATGATGTCCTATCCAGATACGATTCTTTGACCCTTTATGCACTTGGACGGGATACTGCTAACGCTGGCTCTGTAAATAGATTGGTCGTTCCGTTCCTGAAGGCCGGCGGTATTACGGATGAGGCGGCATATGCGTTCTGCAAATCGACTCCGGTCATCATGCCGGATGCCGACCGTGTCATAAGGTACATATCCAGCCAGATGCCTGCATTCATCTCGTCGGAGTCATACGAACACCATCTTCTGAATCTTGGAGAGTCCTTTGGGATTTCTTTGTCCAATATCAGTTGTAATACGTTCTCATTCGATTCCATAAAGATCAGTAGGCCGGATGCAAGGTCACTCAGGAGCATTGCGTCTACACTTATCAACGCTAGGCTCACGGAGGAGATGTACTCCGTTACCCAGAGCCCATACCTCAACAAGTTCGATTCCAAATTGGTGGATCTAGTTGATGAGGAATACATCAAAAAGACGTCCAAGATGGATTTCAACGATCAGTTGAGAAAGGACATCAGGATTGCAGGCAACGAGAAGGCGTACTCCATCCTGGAACTGTGCAGGAAGAAGGAGATTGAAATGAGTGCTACCATCGTTGTCGGAAGCGATGAATCCGATTATCCGGCAATGGACCTCGTCCGTGACAGTGATGGTCTTTCGATAGCGTTCAATGGTACGGAGTACGCTGTCAGGGGATCTAATGTGGCCATCCTCGACGAAAACCCGATTACCGTTGCGGTGTTGTCGATGGAATTCTACAACGGTGGAATAGAGTCCGTCTACGATATGATAGACAACTGGAACGTTGAAAGCCTCAGGGATTGCCCATGTGCTGATAGGAACCTTATGAACATGTTCCTGGCACAGTTCCCAGAGAAGCTTCCCGAGGTATACAGGGTCAATGATGACAACCTTGTGGACGTAACAGTCAAGAGCGCTGCCTACAGGAAACGCATACTCGTGTGAGAAATCGATGAGTGCTCATGCCGGGATTCGAACCCGGGTGTCGGCCTCGAAAGGGCCGAATGATTGGCCGCTACACTACATGAGCAGTAAGACCTCGTAGTATCATCTCTTTAAAAATACTTTCGTCGTAAGTCGTGCTTCGAGCACCCGTATTTTTCGTGGACGTAATATCGATTAGGTCATTCTGGGTTATCTGATTCGGAGTTTTTTCCCGGAAACGGTTTGATTCCGTTGGCTTAGCGCTATATATTTAATAAAATCGAGCGCGACTTTATTATATAGGGACTCAATCGTCAGTGGTACAAGGAGTGCTATTATGACAGACTATGAGCCTATGGAGAGTACTGAAGAGGATGTAACGCGTGTACGTCTGCCGAACATCAAAGAGAATGAAATGTTCGGAATTGCAGATCAGCTTCTTGGAGCATCCAAGATCAGGGTCATGTGCGAGGATGGGCAGTCCCGTATGGGAAGGATTCCTGGAAAGATCAAGAAGAGGATGTGGATCAGAGAGGGCGATTTGCTCATCATCTCCATCTGGGATTTCCAGCCAGACAAGTGTGATGTTAGATTCAGATATACCAAGACTCAGGCATCCAACCTCAGTAAGAGGAACAAGATCCCGAAGAATCTGGATATCTTCTGATACTACGAGGCGGGCGTTTGGTATCCTACGATGAGATGTTCGCACATGTCGAGAGACATGTTGATGCATTGAAGACGAACAAGACAGGTGATGAGCGTCAGACCGACGCGGAGGTCTTCGATAGGCAGACGTTGATGCTGATTTACGATTTCATGACCGGAGGGCTCATCGACACCATCCATTACCCTGTGTCCACGGGCAAGGAGGGCAATGTGTTCTATGCCACCGATGAGGATGGAGAACCGATTGCCCTGAAAATCTTCAGGACGAGCACATCCACATTTAAGAGGGTCTCAAAGTACATCGAGGGCGACCCTCGTTTTAAGGGACTCACTGGTAATCGTAGGAAGATAATCTACGCTTGGACCAATAAAGAGTACAGGAATCTCCAAAGGTACTATGAAGCGGAGTTGCCCGTCCCTGAACCGATCGCGTTCAGAAAGAACTGTCTTCTGATGGAATACATCGGCGATGAGGATGGTCCCGCTCCACTTTTGAAGGATGTGGAACTGAACGATCCTACCGATATGTACGACGAGATCGTATCGTTCATCATCGATGGATTCAAGGATGCGCATCTTGTTCATGGCGATCTTAGCGAGTACAACATCCTCGTATGGGACGGGGAACCCATCGTAATCGATTGTGGTCAGGCCATGACGGCGGATCACTTCAATGCCAAAGAGTATCTTTTGAGAGATATCAACAACATCAACAGATTCTTCAAGAATCGTGGAGCGGACATCATCGATCCGCAGAAGATCCTTGAAGAAGCATATTCCAAAGACGACGATAACGACGACGAAGAGGAGGAAGAGGAATGAGGTCAATCAGGATTCCCCAGGACAGGATTGGAGCGATCATTGGTCCAAAGGGTGCGACCAAGAGGATGATTCAGAAGATCTCCGGAATCACCATAGATATCGACAATGAAGAAGGAGAGGTGTTCATCCACGATGAGAAGGAGACAGCGGACCCCCTCATGGCATTGAAGATCATGGATGTGATCAAGGCCATCGGCAGAGGATTTGCACCTGATAAGGCACAGAGGCTCTTCCAGGACGATGAGTATCTGGAGATCGTCGACCTCAAGGAGTTCGTTGGGAGCAGGAAGAACCAGTTGACTAGGATCAGAGGTAGACTCATCGGTCAGAACGGAAAGACCCGTAGGATCATCGAGGATCTCACAGGTTGTGAGATGGTGATCTATGGCGACACCGTCTCCTTGATCGGTACTTCGATCAGCCTTCCTGTAGCCAAACACGCCATCGAGCTGATTCTCAATGGAAGTGAGCACGCGACCGTCTACCACTATCTTGAGAGTGAAAGACCCAGACTCAGAATTGCAGAGATGGGATTCGATCTTTGAGGGATTGCATGGAACAGTGGATCGCAGATAATATCGAGAAGATGGAAGCAGTTGCGCGCGAAGGCCTCTGTGACAGGTGTCTCGGGAGGATGTTCGGTAAACTTTCCACCGGTATGACCAACGATGTCCGCGGGCGCATGATCCGTAATGCACTTAGGGAGAATGGCGCGGATATACCGGAGCCCGAGGAGTGTTCGATGTGCGATGACGTGTTCGATTCATTGGACGTGTTCGCCGAGGCTGTTGCTGAGAAGGTCGTTGATGTTGAATCGGACAATTTCCTCGTGGGATGCAGGGTCGATCCCGCCGTTCTCAAGATGGAGAAGGAGATTTGGGAGCGTCACGGCCTTCAGAATTACGAGTCCATAAAGACCGAACTCAACAGGGAGATCGGAAAGGTCGCATTGCCAATGATACACAGGCCGGTCGAGTTCAAGAATCCTCAGTGTGTCGCATGCGTGGATGTGAGGTTCGCCGATGTGACGCTCGATCTGGCGCCCATCTTCATCAAGGGTAGGTACAACAAGCTCAGCAGGGAGATCCCACAGACCATCTGGCCTTGCAGGATGTGCCATGGGAAGGGATGTTCCAGATGTAATGGCACAGGTAAGATGTACCAGACGTCCGTGCAGGAGATCATCGGCAATATTGCACTGGACATGTGCCAGGGTAATGAACATTTCTTCCACGGAATGGGTCGCGAGGATATCGATGCACTCTGCCTCGGGGAGGGTCGTCCATTCGTCCTCGAGATCAGTCAGCCCAAGAGGAGGGACATAGACCTCGATGAGTTGGAGTTGTTGGCGAACCAGTCTGAACTGGCACAATATCATGGGTTGCAATTCACCGAACGCGGGGAGGTTCAGCGTACTAAGACCGCCACTCCTTCTAAGACATATCGCGTGAGTGTTAAAGCTGACAGTAAGGTTAATAAAGAAAGAGTGGTTGAGGTGGCCTTATCGTTCAAGAACGTGCACCTCAATCAGAGGACTCCGAAGAGGGTCGAGCACAGGCGTGCCGACCTGGTCAGGGACCGGGAGATTCTATGGGTTGAGGCGGAAGTGACGGGTGATGACACCTTCAATCTGACGCTCGAGACGGAATCCGGAACCTATGTTAAGGAGTTCGTATCCGGCGATGACGGCAGGTGTGTGCCCAGCTTCTCACAGGCATTGGGGATTCAGTGCTATGTGCAGACACTTGACGTGATAGCGATCAACAACGAGGGAATGAAATGAAAGCATCCAAAGGAACAAGGACCAAGACCCGCACACTCCTGCAGAAAAAGCCCAGGGCACGCGGACTCTCACCCATCACCAGAGGCTTCCAGTGCTTCGAGGATGGAGAGAAGGTCAACATCATCATCGACCCCAGCGTGCACAAGGGTATGCCCTTCTCCAGATTCCACGGACTCACTGGCGTGGTCATCGGACAGAGGGGAGCTGCATTTGAGGTCAGCGTTAAAGACGGAAACAAGACTAAGATCGTGGTCGCTCGCCCTGAGCACCTCGTGAAGAGCAAGAGCTGAATTTAGGAGGGAAATCGAATGTCTGAGGAGAAGTACATCAGTTTGGCAGAGATCAAGGATCTTCTCACCGCAGAGAGTGAGAGGAGAGCAGAAAATGGAATCGAGTTCAACGCGGTCCAGAAATCAGCACTGATGCACGCTCAGGCACTCGTGGTCCTCGATGCTGATCAGACCGAGGAGCTTGTCTCCGAAGTCATTCAGCTCGAGTTCTTCCAGTCAAAGTCTGTTCCCGAGTACGTTGCGTACAGGGTTGCGGACTGCCTTCCCAAGTATCCTGAAGAAGTTCGTGCCATCTTCTCCAAGGAAAGGATTCCTCTGGAGATCGAGGACATTGACAGTATTATTGAAATAGTTGCGAAGTACCTTTAAGGGCTACGCACTAGGGGGGATACTATGGAAGAGTATGCTTACGTTTTAGATTATCTGCCGCAGGGCAGACCTGACGCAAATCACTCAAGAAGGGAGCCTGTGTGCTACGCCGTCGGTGAGAGCGAGTTCAAGCTTTTCGAGTTGGTTCCTAAGACAGGGGCTAACCTCATGAGCGGAGACCGCATCTACATCGGAAAGGATTCTTCGAAGAGAGCCGAGATCGACCACGTTAAGAGGCGTGTCAACTCTATCGATGATATGACCAGTTTCGCTGCAGGCGAACTTGAGCCTGTCGTAGAATCCATTGTTAAGAACAATCAGGACAGATTCATTAGGTTCTTCAACACCGCTCAGCCCATCTCACTCAAGAAGCATATGCTCGAGGAGCTTCCCGGACTCGGAAAGAAGGGTGCAGAGGCAATCCTCGGAGAGCGTGCCAAGGAGACCTTCAAGGATTTCGAGGACCTCAACGCTAGGGTCCCTCAGCTCAAAGGTGCTGAGAAGCTTGTGACCGAGCGTATAATACTCGAGATCAAGGATCAGGAGAGGAGACGTTACCTCTTCGTCCTCAAATGAGTGTGAAATGGACGGAAAAGAGACCAACAGACTGATCGCGGAGACGGGAATCGTCCCTCGCAAGTCCAGAGGTCAGAACTTTCTAACCGATGACCGCGTGGCTCAACGCCACGTCGGTTATGCGGAAGTTTCTAAGGGAGACAGGGTCCTCGAAGTCGGACCCGGTCTCGGAATACTCACATCAAAACTCATCGAACTTTCCGATGATGTTACATGTATCGAGTTGGACGAGGTCCTTCAGGAATACATCGAGAACACATATGGCGACAGACTCACGTTGATCAAGGGCGATGCGATGAAGGTGGATTTCCCACCCTTCGATAAATTCGTCAGCAATCTTCCATACAGTATCTCCACCCCGATCATTTTCAAGCTTTTGGAACACGATTTCAAGAAAGCGGTGGTCATGGTCCAGAAGGAGTTTGCCGAAAGGATGGTTGCGGACGTCGGTACCGTTGACTATTCCAGATTGACCGTTAACCTCTTCTATAAGGCGGATTGTCGTATGTTGGAACCCGTTCCCGCATCACGTTTCAAACCCAAGCCGAAGGTCGACTCCGCACTCGTGGAGATCGTTCCGCGTGAGGCCCCGTTCAAGGTACTCGACGAGAGAACCTTCTTCAAGGTCACCGAGGTCACATTCAACCACAGGAGGAAGAAGATCGGTACTGCATTGAAGAATGCGCGTATGATCCCAAAGGATGTCGTCGTTCCGTACATGGACGATCGTGTCGAGAAGCTTACTCCTGCACAGATCGGTGAATTGGCCGATGCAGTGTACTTATTGACAAAGAAGGATGATTGATTCTATTTCTCCTACAATCGCACCCTTTATAGTGTGCGCGCGAGATATACCTCCGATTGTATGCAGATCGGAATCGTTGGAAAGCCAAACGTAGGAAAGTCCACATTCTTCGGTGCAGCCACCATGGCTCCTGTCGAGATTGCGAACTATCCTTTCACCACCATCGCAGCCAACAAGGGCGTGGGATACGTAAGGTCAAAGTGTCCCTGTAAGGAATTGGGAGTCACATGCACACCTCACAACTCCGGTTGTGTGGACGGTGTCAGAATGATTCCTGTGGAACTTCTCGATGTCGCAGGACTCGTTCCGGATGCATGGCAGGGAAAAGGTCTTGGAAACCAATTCCTTGACGATCTCAGGCAGGCAGATGCACTGATCAACGTCATAGATGTCAGCGGTTCCACCGATATCGAGGGAGTTCCCGGTAAACCCGGAGAGCACGATCCGATCGAGGATGTGGTATTCCTTAGACGTGAGATCGAACTCTGGATCAGGGAGATCCTCAACAACGGTTTCGGAAAGATCGCAAGGACGGCGAAGATGACCGGCGCAAAGCCGGAGGTGATCCTCCATGAGCGTCTTGCAGGTCTGAACATCACCGAAGCTCAGATCAAGACCGCCGTAAGGGCAGTGAATCCTCCGGAGGACCCTACCAAATGGGATGAGGATATCATCCTCGCACTCGCCCAGAAGATCAGAGAGATCGGAAAACCCATGATCATCGCAATGAACAAGGCGGACATCGCTCCGGAAGGCAATGTGGAGAAGGTGCGTGCAATCTCCGATATGGCAGTCGTCACGATGGCCGAGACAGAATTGGCACTGAAGAAGGCCAACGACGGTGGCTTGGTCAATTATACTCCTGGGGATAAGTCGTTCACCATTCCTGAGGGGACCAAGCTCAATGACGGTCAGAAACGTGCATTGGACTATATGGCAGCCAACATGGAGAAGAACGGAGGTACCGGGGTCCAGGAATGTCTCGAACAGGCCACGTTCGGACTGTTGGATCTGATCACGGTCTATCCTGTGGAGGATGAGAACAAATATACCGATCATTTCGGACGTGTCCTTCCCGACGCGTTCCTCGTCCCTCGTGGTTCCACCGCGAAGGATCTCGCATACAAGGTCCATACGGAATTGGGAGACAAGTTCATCCGTGCCGTCAACGCGAAGACCAAGCGTACCGTCGGCTCCGATTACATCCTTCAGGACGGAGACGTCATTCGTATCATCGCGGACAGGTGATGTTCGTGTCGGGATGGGATGTAAGGATTCTGAGCTCCTCATACTCCTCCAAGGGTGATGAGGCAGTGGTAGAGCTTTACGGAAAGACACGTGACAGACAATCCATAGTGATACTGGCTCGTGGATTCCATCCCTATTTCTTCATAGTGGACCCGTTGCCGGATATGGCGATACAATTCAAGAAGGATCCCGATGTTGTCGATGCCGAGGAACGTGCCCTTCTTGTCAAAGGGAGTATGCATAATACGTTGAAGGTGTCCATCAAATATCCTTGGAAGATGGGCGATTACACCAATCGTTTGAAATCCAGGTTCAAACTGTTGGGTACGGACATCCCATTTCAGGACAGGTTCATCTACGACCATGATCTGGGTGCATGTATCCACGTGGAAGGCAAAGTGATCGATTCCGAGGATTATGTCACTGACCTTGTCGTTGAGATGGATTCGGCGGTGACGATAGATTCATTCGATCCGGGATTGAAGATCCTGAGCTTCGATATCGAGAACAGTGTCAGACACGATTTTCTTTACACGATCTGTACAGTCGTCAAAGACGCCAACGGGGACATACACAACTGTGATTGTGCCACAGGTTCCGAAACGGATATCATCAACAGTTTTACAGAGACCATTGTTCGCGAGGATCCCGATGTGATAACGGGATATAACATCGATAATTATGATATCAAGAAGATTGTAGAACGTGCCAAGATCAACAAGATCAGTGCCTCTCTTACGTGGGGAAGGGATAAAGGTGTCCCAAGGATCGTATCCGAGCGTTTTTGGAGAATGAAGGGTAGATTGGTCGTCGATGCCTGGTGGGCAGCAAGACGTGAGCTAAGGCCAAAACAGGAAACTCTCAACGCTGTCGCGTTCCAGGTATTGGGCGAGGAGAAATTGGATGTGGACCCTCGTCATATGGATGAGGAATGGGCTAACAATCAGGATAAGGTCATAGAATACTGTTTTAAGGATGCTGAATTGGCATTGAAGATTCTCCTTGTAGTCGGTACTGTAAGGAAGGGTATGGACCTTGCGACCGTATCCAAGTTGCCTGTGGAGGACGTTCTGACTTCAGGAACATCTACATTGGTGGATTCTCTTTTGATCAGGGTCGCGGATCGCGAATCCATAGGTGTGCCACCTAATGGAAAGATGATCCGTACGGAGCAGATAGAGGGAGGATACGTTCACGATATGAATGCAGGACTGTACCATTGGGTCACCGTCTTGGATTTCAAGTCGATGTATCCTTCATTGATCATCTCCAAGAACATTTGTTTCACTACGATCAACCCCGATGGTGAGATAGAAAGTCCCAATGGTGTGCGCTATCTATCCAAGGAGAAGCGTGTAGGATTGCTTCCGCGTTTATTGGAACAACTCATGGATGAGAGGGACCGTGTGAAAAAGCGCATGAAATCCGCTACATCCTCCGAGGAGCACGACTATTATGATGGATTGCAGGCTGCGGTCAAGGTGATCATGAACACATTCTATGGCGTCTTCGCGTCATCATTCTACAGATTCACAGATAAACAGATCGGTTCCTCAATCACCGCGTTCGCGAGACACACAGTCAAATCCATCATATCCGAATTGGAAGCCGATGGGTGTCAGGTCATATATTCGGATACCGATTCGATATTCGTAGTGTCCCCGAATAAGGATCTTGAAGACACAGTGTCCTTCGGAACAATGTTGGCAGAGAGATATTCCCGTGATGGTGGCACGTTGGAGTTCGAAAAGGTCCTTGAACCCTTGTTCAGTCATGGTAAGAAGAAGAGGTATGTCGGTCGTGTCGTATGGCCGGTGGCACAGGATGATCTGTTGATCAGGGGGTATGAGACCAGACGTTCCGATTCTTTCGATCTCCAGAGCGATATGTTGACCAAACTGTTCGGTTACATCCTGGACGAGGACAACGATGCCGCGTTGAGGATGGTCCGTGAGACCGTTCAGAACGTCCTTGATGGAAATGTACCAATCGGTTCCCTGGTCATATCGCGCGGTTGTAAGGAGTTCGACGCATATGAGAACCCGGATAGGCAGGCCAATGTCCAGGCAGCGAAGAAGCTCATGGACATGGGATACGAATTCATCCCGGGTATGAAGGTGTCCTGGGTCGTGACGGATTCCAAGAAGACACCTCAGGTGGTCGAACCGTATGTGAGCGGAAAACCGTTCGTAGGCAATCCTGATTACAAGTATTACGCGGAAAGGATAGCACAGACCGCATCCAGGATCACCGATGTGTTCGGATGGAGCGAGAAGGATCTGATGGTGGGTTCCCAACAGGCCACGTTGTTCGGCGGTCAGTTCGAGTCACGTCCATCCTCCAAGGAGGATGCACCCGCACCTCAGAAATCCAAACCGAGGATGACGAAGTTGTCCGATTTCTTCTGATGATGTTCCATTATGGGTTGCATTCATATAGTCATATTCTGTGCTGAAATGCATCCAGATGGCGGATTATCCGGTGGTGCCATCGCAGGTATCGTCATCGGTAGCATAGCCGGAATAGGTATCGGTGGATTCGCAATCTTCTGGTTCCTCATCAAGAAGAAGAGCTTCGCCGATCTCATCGCAATCTTCTCCAAGAAGTGAGTGATCGAACGCTCAACAAACTGTGGATGGGAACATCCACTACTTCCCACTTTTCATACCTGTGTCCATATCGAATTCACAACAGGAATTCCAGGTTTCCGTCATTTACCATCCTTTTATAGAACAGCGCCATCGCTTCGGAATGGGTCAGATTCAATCTTTTCAATACGATCTCCGCATCATACACCAATATTGGATCCATACGGACATCGACCGCAGCATCACGCAAGAGATTCGCGTTCCTCAGTCCCAGACTCTCGTAGATGGATGCGATGAATCTGTTGTATCTCATCCCTTTCGATTTCGCGGTGTTACGAATCAGATCGGTGGTGCCAGACCCATATTGTGAGGCCTTCTTGATCCTGTGTGCCAGTAACGGGAATCCCAGGTCCGATGCGACTTCCTTCAACACGACCTTCCTATCCTCCAAGGTTCTCGGTCTGAGGAGATCTGGATCAATGAGGTTCACGCAATCTATCACATCCCCGTCCAAGAATGGATATACCAATCTCTTACCGAAGTGTTTGGCGATGGATTGTTCGCAAGGAACGGACACCTTCATCAGTCTTTCAATGCCCCAATCCATCACCGCTTCGTATTCCGAATCATCCTCATTCACGGATCTGGCACAACCACCGAAATATTCATCGGAACCCTGGCCGGTCAGTATTATAGGTTCCTCGGCCATTCTACACACCGTGAACAGTTGCAATTCATACGATATGGTGAACGGGTCGCTTGTGCCAGTGGCGGAGATCAATTCGCGTATGGTGCTTTCGATGTTGTCCTCACCGATCCTACAGTGACGCCATTGTAGCCCCAGTTTCTCGGCGAGTTCCTCCCCTGCCCGTACATCGAACGCATCATCCGTCCCGCAGGTGTAGCATGTCACCGATCTGGCATATTTCGATGCGATGGCGGCCACGAGTCCGGAGTCCAATCCTCCGGAGAATGCGACGCCCACGCTCTTACCCTCGACGTTCCTTTTGATGAAATGTTCCAAGGTTGGCCCTAGGTCGCCGTATCTGAGAGACATGAACATGCATCGTCTTCATCCATTTAGAACCATTTCCAACACGAGTTTTCCATCAGGTCATCTTTATATATGAATCAGGTCTAACACATCCTTACGGAGCAAAAGTTCCGTCGGAAATGTACCGAAAGGCGAATCCGTATAGGTGATTTATATGTCTGATGAGACACAGCAGCAGCCCCGCATCAGGGGAAAGAGCATGTATTCGTACATTGCTGACGCATGGAAGGTACCCTCTACCAACTATCTGAAAGACCTCAACAAGCAGAGGAGAATCGACTGGAGGAGAGAGGAGAACTTCGTCCGCATTGAGAGGCCTACTAGGCTTGACAGGGCTAGAAACGCCGGTTACAAGGCCAAGCAGGGATACGTCCTTGTCAGGGGAAGGGTCAGAAAGGGATCCTTCCACAAGAGGCAGATCAAGGCAGGAAGGAGAGCCAAGAGGAAGGGAATCCTCGCCATCACCGTTGGAAAGAGCATCCAGAGAATGGCAGAGGAGAGGGCACAGAAGAGATACCCCAACCTTGAGGTCCTGAACTCTTACTGGGTAGGAGCAGATGGACAGCACGAGTGGTATGAGATCATCCTCGTTGACCCCCACCACCCCGTCATCAAGGCCGACCCCAAGATCAACTGGATCTGTGAGAACACCCACAAGAACCGTGTCTACCGCGGAAAGACCTCCGCAGGAAAGAAGGGACGCGGTCTCGACAAGAAAGGTAAGGGTGTTGTTAAGAACAGGCCTTCCATCAGAGCAAACGGAAGAAGGGCTAAGTAAGCCCGTTATTCACACGCTCTCAAACTATTTTGCGGCCTTAATCGGCCGCATACAATTTTTCGTATCGATCGATCAGAATGTGCTGGATCTGATGTTGGACAACATCTCGCAGACCTCTTCATCCGTCATGCCTATTGTGGGGGTGAAGACTGGAGTGCGCCCTATGAACTGTAATGGATCATAGTGTTCGATGGACATTCCTGTGACATGACCCAATATATCCTTGTTGATCGGATTATCTTCGTCCAAAGAATCAAGGATCCTTAGGGCTGGATCATAGAGTGACAGCGTATCATCGTTCGAGTCAACCCACACGCGACAGCCACGTTTCATCATGAGCCAGGCGGAGAGGATGCTACGGTCTCCCTCTATCTTTGCAAGGACGCGTCCCTGTGTACCCATGGGTAGGCCTCCGGGACATTGGACATATTCGTCGAATATGTATCCCCTATTGTTCCTGATCTCGATGTAGAACGTCTTATCCGGTTTGTTGAGATTTACAGATATTCCTAGGTGTTTATTCTCCAAGAATATGGCGGACCCCGCTTCACGACCCACCATCTGGCTCGTGTATGTGTGTGTGCCCTCGCGTCTGGCTCTCACGGCAAATGTCTGTCCTTCGGAGATTCTTCCACGGGAATACTCGGCTGCTGTTCTGCAGATATCCTCCAGGTCGGACGTACATGGTACGACAATCGACGCTGAGGCCACTCCGAAGACCCTCTTCAGGGAGGTGAGACACTTCTCTGGATCATCCGTTTCTATGAAGAACCTGGCATCTCCGAACGTCATCAATGCTTCCAGGTGATCTCTAGCGAACATTGACAGGATGTTCTCACGGAGTTGACTTTCGAAACGTCTACGGACAGGAGTGCTCTTCAAACCGATCTCGCAGTATCTCACGAGTATTGTGGCCACATGACTCCCACGTCTGCGGACGATATAACAATTCCGTCAAGGGTCCTAAATAGGAGATAGTTCTACCAAAGGGTATGGAGCCAATCGTCATTATCGGACTGTTGTTGTTGGGTATTGGGGCATCGTTCCTAGGTACTCTGTTCGGTATAGGCGGTGGCATCATCTACATCCCCTTCTTGACAATCATATTCGGATTATCCCCTTCCGAGGCTGCGGCTGTCAGTCTCGTCGGAATCCTCGCCACTTCGGCAGGTGCCGGTGCATACTATGCGGAACATGGCATATCCAATGTGCGTCTGGGTCTGTTCCTGGAGATCGGTACCACGATTGGTGCCATCGTCGGTGCGATCCTTTCTGCGTATGTCGAGGATTGGTTCCTTTCGATATTCTTCATCGTGTTCATGTTGTTTAATGCAGCGAGGATGGCCTTCGGTCACAGTAAGGATTGCGGAGATGTGGATGGAGAGCACGAGTTCACGGTTTATGATCCAAAGACCGGTAGGTCACTTGGATACGATCTGAGGAACAAGGGACTCGGTACCGCCACCTGTGTTGTTGCTGGATTGTATTCCAGTATGACCGGTGTGGGTGGCGGCGTGATAAAGGTGCCAGTCATGAACAGCATGATGGGTGTCCCCATGAAGGCCGCCACATCCACCAGCAGTTATATGATCGGAATCACGGCATTCAGTGGATCCGTAATCTATCTGATCAATGGGACGATTCCACTGGAATGTGCCGCGTTCGTTGCGATAGGGTCCTTCCTGGGTATGTTGGTCGGTACACGTGTATCGGCACATCTGGACACGAGTTCCATCAAGAAGTACTTCTCCGTTGTTCTGGTCGCATCCGCCACATCCGTCCTATTGAAATTGATGGGGGTTCTTTGATGGATTTGAATAAAGCGACCGGTCGTGTGCTCAGGTACGGTGTGTATCTGGCCATTGCCATATTGGTTCTTGGAGCGATCGTTCTTCAGTTCGCGGAGAGTATGGGCAACACTCTCTTGAATACCGGTGTCGCATTCCTGGTCCTCACACCATTTTTCAGTATCGTCATTTCCGCATTCTCCTTGTACACCGAAGGTGATTACAGGTGGATGCGTATCGCATTGGTGGTACTTGCGATCACAACAGCAGGCATAATAGTCGCATTCTTCTTCTGAGCTTTCAAAACAGCCTAAATAATGTGTATGCACTTACACCCGTCATGAAGAAATTGGAGGACTATGTGACCACTATCCCTGATTTTCCTAAGAAAGGTATCATGTTCAGGGATGTGACCACGATCATCCAGGACAAGGATGGTTTCAGGATGGCCATTGACGGTCTTTCGAACAGTCTCAAGGACGTCGAATACGATCTCATCGCAGGTTCGGAGTCCAGGGGTTTCATCTTTGGAGCACCTGTTGCATACAAGGAGGACAAAGGCTTTGTCCTTTTCAGGAAGAAGGGAAAACTCCCAAGGGAGGTCTACTCTCAGGAATACGATCTTGAGTATGGAACTGCAACATTGGAGGTCCATCGGGATTCCATTAAACCAGGGGACAAGGTGGTGATCATTGACGATCTTGTGGCCACCGGAGGTACGACCGAGGCAATGATCAAGCTCATTGAGAAGTGTGGCGGTATTGTTGTCAAAATCGTATTCGTCATGGAACTCAGAGGTCTCAAGGGCAGGGAGCATCTTGCAGGATACGATGTCGATTCCTTAATTCAATACGAAGGAATCTGAGTCTCCTATTGGAAGTGGACGGATGGATCTGACACAGTTCATGTTGGACGTTTTCGGGCCGTATGGTGAACCCGGAGTTGTCCTCATGGTGTTCTTGGCATTCTTTTTGGATGCCACGTTGATTCCGTTCCTTCCAGAGATTTTTATCATTTTGGGTTTCTCATACAATCCGGAACCCTCTTTCGCGATCATTTTGATACTCGTCTGTATAGTTGCAGAATGGTTGGGTAATTGTCTCCTATACTATGTTGTGAAACATATCCATGTTCCCAGAAAGATAAAATCAGTGGTGAACAAGTACATCGGAATCTTGCTGTTGAGCGATGAGCGGATGTTATTGGTCAATAGGATTGCACCGATGATCCCATATTCCGGTGCGTTCATCGCATTGGTAGATAATTGGACGCTCCCCCGTTCCTTGTTCTATATCGCAGTCGGATGTATTCTGAAATATGGTCTGATCCTATCGATGAGTACCGTGTTCTATGCGTACTTCTCCAGCAGTATGGCATCGATGATGATGGTCGCATTCGTGATCATCATTCTGGTTCTGAGTTTTGTTCTATCGTATGTGCGCAAGAGAAGAACATTCTCCGATGTCAAGGAAAATGAAGAATAGTAGTGCAAGGGAAGGGATTCGAACCCTCGAACGACTAACGACTAGACCCTGAATCTAGCACCTTTGGCCAAGCTCGGTAACCCTTGCGTATGGGTTCCCACAAACCATAGTCCTATAAAAGCATTCGTGGTCTTGCGGATGTAACGTTATCAAAAATAGGGGGTGTGAAGAAGGGTGTTTGTGTCGGTGGATGACAGTTGGCCCGATCAGGCCTTCATGATCTTCATCCAACCAGCAGACTCGTAAACGGACAGTCCTCTCTTATCGAGGATTGCCTCGAACTCGTCCCAGTCGATGACATCAAGCCTGTTGTTGTTTCCCTTGGTAAACTGGATTCCCTCGGTTCCCTTGACTTTTCCAGGCTTGAGACCCTTCTTCTCTGCGATAATCTTCGCTTTCGAGAAATCAATTTTTTCCATTGCCATTTTTTTCCCTCTGAGTCGCAGTAGCGACGTTACTTAATTTATATGTACCATATATAAATCTTTTTAAAAATGTGATAATGCCAGCATATTCGCTACATATTCCCTATACATGTGTGGATTAATATGAAATATCTGGACGATTCATCCAATTCATTTTTAAACAATGAGGAATTCATCGGCACAATCAAATTTTTGATTTGTATTTTGAATTCCTGGCCATATGTAATGTCCCTTCATCTTTTCTAAAGCCAAGTTTTTTATTTTGGTCATGCACATCGGCTGGATAGGATGAATGTCAGCAAAGACTCCCGGGATTCCCTGAGGATCAACATACCTTTGGAGGAGGCTCTGAAGATTGGAAAGCTCCTCGGTTCGCAGTATGATGCGGTCGCATTATGTCGTGACGGCCATCGCAGTTCCCACATGATCGAACAGGCGATGATTGCTGGAATCATATCTACCGGAGGCAACGTCTATCTTGCTGGCGAAGCACCAGCACCTGCGATGCCATTCACACGTTCTGGTTGTGATTGTTACGTGAGTATCGCGGCCGACGAACCCGAACAGATCGGTGGAATCATCATCCACAACCCCGACGGTTCGTATTTCGACGAGTCTCAGATTCATTCCTTGATGTCGAAGGAGGTCAGGATCTACTATCCTGAGTATTCCGGATTGGGACAGACACACAAGGCATACGGGCTCATAGGCCGTTACGAGGACGCTCTGATGAAATTCGTTAAGAAATGTAATTGTCAGGTCGTCATGGACGGTACGTACACAATGCCAACGTCCGTTGCATCCAGAATGCTCATAAACAACGATTCAGACATCATTATCGTCAACAGATCCGGTATCACATCGATCAAGACCATTGACGAGTATTACTACTACGACATCATTCACACGATGGAATCGTATGCGGGTTCCATCGCGGTAGCGTTGAACAACGACGGCAGTAGGATCGTCGCATTCGACGAGGAGCGTAGGCGTATCAACAACCATGTATTGGGGGCGATGTTTGCAGAGGAGCTTTCCCCATCCCAAGTGACCGCACCCATCGATGTATCCCTTGCCGTTGATGATGCATTGGGTCCCGGTGGCATAGTTGTCAAGATCGAGCGCAACATCAAACATGTGGTGGACCACATGGTCGCTAACAAATCCGGTTTTGGAATGGATTCCTATGGTCGTTTCGTATTCACGGACCTCTCATACAGTCCTGATGGTATCGCAGCCCTTCTGAAGCTTGGGGAGATGTCCGAGGAGGAGAAACTTTGTGATAGGGTCGATAGGATCCCGGAGTATCCTCGTCTCAAAGAGCGTATCCTCACCACTGCATCGGAAGAGGAGTTCATGAATGCACTTCTCATGGAAATCTCCGGTGTGGACTACGATTCTATGATTCGGATGGGTGCGATAAGGCTGGAGTTCGACAACGGTTGGATCCTTCTGGATGTCAACTGCGCTGAACAGTATGTGGATGTGACCTGCGAATCCAGAGATAAGGCATATGTGGTCGGTCTTATGGATATCGGAAAGAACATCGTCAATTCAGCGATCAGAGAACTTGATTGACGACCTTCAATTCCACCTCCTCCCCTAGCGAGTTGTAAAGCTTCCAACTCTCCCTGTCATAGGGCATGCATGTTATCAGGTGGAATCCGCCCATGTTTCTGAACAGGTCCAGATCAGCATCCGATGCCATGTTGCAATGATCGGGATGGGAGTGTGCGGTACCGATGATGTTGCAGTTGGCAGGTGCCATCCATAGGTTCAGAAAACTATGTTCGTCCCCATAGACGGTTCCTGGCAACATCACGATTTCGGATATGATCCCGTCCCTCGCGGAAAGCGCACAGAGGAATTCGTCCGGGTACACGGATTGGGCACTTTCGTTGATATCGTCTATGAGATTGATATCTATGGCATGAATTCTCATCATATCGTTCCGGATAGTTTGTTCCTGACTCTATCGTAGAAGTCAAAGTTCATCGAGATCAATCTGGTGTATTTGGGTGAGAGGCTCATTTCGATTCTGGTTCCTCCTGGTATGGTGATTTCGCTTTGCCCATCTATTATCAACAGACAATCCTTGTTAGGCATCGTGGGTTCAATGGTTACTTTGGCAGTCGTGGGTAGGATCAACGGTCTGGATGAATACTTGAATGCAGCCATCGGTGTCAGGATCCATGCATTGTCCACACGTGGGTCCATGATGGGTGCACCAAGACTCATGGAATAGCTTGTGGATCCGGTCACTGTGGACATCAGATATCCATCCGCTTTCACCTCAGTGAGCAATGAGTCATCGATGTAGACTCTGAATTCGCGGATCTTGGCAACGGATGCTGTGTGGATCATCGCTTCGTTGATCGCATCCCCAAGAACTTCACTGTTGCATGATACTCTGATCATGCTCCTTCTGTCCACCGTATAGTCCCCACGTTTCAAGCGGGCGATCCCCTCATCTATGGAATCGCGTTCAACAGCCGTGAGGAACCCAACACTCCCTACGTTAATCCCAACAATCTTCGATTCCGTGTTGTGGGTGGCCCGCAACAGAGTCCCATCCCCTCCGAGAACGATGACAATGTCCACGTCCATTTCGGAGAGGGGCTGCCCTTCCATACCGAGCAGTTGTGCCAATTCGCTATCGATGATGTATCTTTCATCACCAAGGCATTCCATGATGTGACGTGCCACATCCTCTATCCCTTCGATACTCGTGTTGGCATAGATCCCGTATGTCTGTGACTTGTTGATGTCATGGCTACATTCCCCCTTCATGATGTAGTCGAATACCCTTTTGTTGGATGTAGCGAGGAAATTGCTCCTTTCGGTCAGATTCGCAGGCAAGTCTAGCACATTGCCGTATAGATCGTACAACTCCCCTCCCGCTTCTCTGAGTATCAGTGCACTCGCAGCGATGTCCACGACACGGATGGAATGGGTGTAGTTCTGTATGTTGACCAGGAATCCGTCCGCCATCCCCTGTGCCACCAGACACATCTCCAGGGACGAGCATCCGTAGGAACGTGTGGCCCTCACACGACTGACGACCTTATAGGATACGGGGTGGGAATGTGCACCGATATAGATCATCATGACGATGTTCTGTGGGTCAAAATCTCTCTTTGTTTGGATCCTCTCTCCGTTGAAGAATGCACCTTTACCCTTCTCCGCCCTATATTCGTCATTGGTCACCAGATTTCTTAGGTATGCTGTATGCACGTCATTCATGGTGCCGGTCGTGACGGCAAGAGATACGGCGAAGTACGGTACTCCCAGTTCGGCATTTCTGGAACCATCGATGGGGTCCAGAATCAGAGTTTCCTTATGACCGTTATCTACGAATCCGATCTCTTCGCTGAGTACGTTCAGTGGGATGTTGTGCGATTCAATGTACATAAGTACCGCATTCTCTGCGACTTTATCGATCTCGGATGTCGGTGTGCCGTCAGCACCCATGCAGACGAACTCACTTCTTTCGTTAACGGACGGGATCAGACCGATCGCATCCTGAACGGCATCGGCGATCGCGACGAGAGTATCCATCATGCCGTTCCGTAGACATTCCTGGATTATAGCCTGTGGGGTCAACGATATATATGTACGCGAAGTACGCTGGGTATGGAGGCACGTATCGGAACCGATGGGACCGTTTTTTGTGAGAGGGGCAGGTTGTACACAGCATCGATCGATCCCGGCAAGCGCGTGTATAGCGAGAGGTTGGTTTCGGTATCCGGAACAGAGTATCGCGAGTGGAATCCCACACGCAGTAAGTTGGCTGCGTATCTCGCTACCGGTGGGGAAACATATCCTCTCAGGAGTGACAGTAAGGTCCTCTATCTCGGTGCGGCGAACGGTACCACCGTGTCCCATGTGTCAGATATCGTGAAGGACGGCATCATATATGCAGTCGAGTTCTCTCCCAGGTCGTTCAGGGATCTTGTAAGGATGTCCGAGTCCAGGAAGAACGTCAATCCCATCCTAGCGGATGCGACAAACCCAAGTGAGTACTCATTCGCAGTGGGTAAGGTGGATGTGGTCTATTCGGATGTGGCTCAGAAGAATCAGGCAGACATACTCGCGGACAACATGGACATGTACGGTGCCAGATTCGGCATGTTGTGCATCAAGGCCAGATCGGAGGACGTATCCGCAAAACCGGAGGAGGTCTTCGCTACGTCCAAACATAGATTGAAGGAGCGTGGCCTCAGGGTTCTCGAGATGAGGTCCTTGGAACCTCACGAGAAGGATCATGTGATGATTATCGCTGAGAGGCCGAGAACCTCATATGCGGTAGTGTTCAATGATTCAGGCGAGTTCATGATGGTCTATCACCCCCGTAGGAAGGGCTGGGAGATGCCAGGGGGGAAGGTGGAGTCCGGTGAGACGTCATCCGAGGCCGCCATCAGGGAATGTCTGGAGGAGTCTGGCTATCATGTGGAAGTCATATCCGAGAAGGATATCGGCTATTGTGATGTGTGCTCTGCAAGGGTCATATCCAAGGCCGCCGATGGAGAAATGGAATCACGTTTCTTCACCGAGATTCCAGAGGACATATCATTCGATAGGGCTGAGTACGAATCCGTCATACCCTGGGCCAAGGATTCCTTGTTTGGTCATGAATGACGTTCACATCCCTTTATATACTAAAATTAGATAGGGTTGCTTAGCCTCGCCGCCTGAACTATTCAGAGGAATAAATCATGGCAAGAATGCACGCAAGAAGAAAAGGACAGTCCGGATCCAAGCACCCCCTGGTCACCGAGAATCCCGCATGGGTCGCCCTCACCGCCACCGAAATCGAGGACCTCATCGTGAAGATGGCCAAGGACGGAGAGATCTCCGCAAAGATCGGACTCGTTCTGAGGGACCAGTACGGTGTCCCCGATGTCAAACTCGCAACCGGAAAGACCATCACCGCAATCATGAAGGAGAAGGGAGTCGCAGGAGCACTTCCCGAAGACCTCGCCAACCTCATGAGGCGCGCAATCTCTCTCAACGTTCACCTCAAGAAGAACAAGGGAGACATCTCCAACAGGAGAGGACTCCAGCTCATTGAGGCAAGGATCAGGAGACTTGAGCGCTACTATAAGGCAAACAAGGTTCTCGCTTCCGATTGGAAATATTCCATCAACACTGCGGAATTGATGCTCAAGTAAGGTGAATTATGGTCGAATACGACCTACCTTCCAAACTTCTTTCACATTTATCCATCGCTGCGGAACATGTTCGCAGTCACGACTTCGTACATATCTTCTCGCATCATGATGCGGACGGTGTAGCTGCAGGCAGCATCCTCGCCTGTATGCTTCAGAGATTGGATATAGAGTATCAGGTCTCGTTTGTACCTGTCCTGGATGACGATGTCCTTTCAATGATGAGGGATTCATACTCTGAATGCATCCTGATGTCCGATATCGGCGCATCCTATCTGGATCAGTTCGAATCATTGGAGAAGGACGTCATCGTACTGGATCATCACAAGTCCGATAAGGTCGAAGGGAGCGGGATCGTATACATTAATCCTCATAACTATGACATTGACGGTATGACGTCCGGATGCGGTTCCACCTTGGCATTCCTCTTGGCTGTCACCATCGATGAGAGGAATTGGGATCTGGTGAAGTACGCCTTTGGAGGTCTTGCAGGTGATAGGCAACTCATAAACGGACTTACTGGTTTGAACACATATCTTGGAGAAGGCGCTCAGGAAAGGGGACTTGTCACCGTTATGGATGGATCCCTGATTCCGATCGGCACTCTTTCTCAATCATTGTACATTTCCACCGAGCCATATATCCGCGGTGTCGGGGGTAGCAGCGTGGGTACCAAGGCATTCTTGGAGGAGGCGGGCATCGATCAAACCAAGGATTTCCTCGATCTCACCGATGATGAGAAACACAGGCTATCCTCGATGATCGCAGTCAAGTTGCTAGATCAAGGTGTATCTATACAAACACTCGAGGAAACCGCTAGGACCAGATACATTCTGAAGGATATGGGCATGGATGCCGAGACGCTCAGTGATCTCCTGAATGCGTGTGGTAGAGAGAAGATGGGCGGAATCGGGGTCGGGATTTGTTTAGGCAATAAGGATTCCCTCGCATATGCAAGGGAACTCAATTACAATTCAAAGAAGGATCTAATAGAGGCCACTGTTGAACTCGATAAGATGAAGGTCACGCCGATGGAACACATCCAGTTCTTCGATTCGACCGCTAGTGGGTTCACCGGTATGTTGTGTAGCATCGTAATGCATTTCATAGGGGATCCAGAAAAGCCTACGATCGGTATCAACTATGGTACTGATGGAAAGGCCAAAGCCAGTGCCAGAGGTTCATGGGAACAGTTGGACAAAGGAATAGACCTCTCAGTTGCGATGAGAGAGGCATCGGAATCTGTTGGAGGACAGGGTGGCGGACACAGGATTGCATCCGGTGCTAATTTCCCGAGTTTCAGAGGTCAAGAATTCCTGAAGAATCTCGATGAGATCATTGGTAAACAATTGGTCACTGGCGCCAAGTGACTTCAACCTCATCCGTTCTGAATCTCTGTTCCACCGCAGTGTCCGCGATATCCATGCGAGCACCCGATTCGTACATAATGTTGCCTAACCAAGCAATCATGGCACCATTGTCCATACAGAATTTCTTATCGGGTACGAACATCTTCGCACCACGTTCCTTGGCCATATCGTCGATCATTTCACGTAGACGCATATTCTGAGCCACACCTCCTCCGAGGAGGACCTCGTCCTTTCCCACGTGGGCCATGGCCCTCTCGGTGACTTCCGCAAGCATGGCATAGCACGTTTCCTGAACGGAGTACGCAATATCTTCCAAGCGATGACCCTTCTTCTTAAGTGCCAGAGCGGCCGTCATGATCCCGGAGAACGATACGTCCATTCCTTTGACGGAATACGGAAGTTCCAGTAGTCTGTCCCCTTCCTTGGCGAGTTTCTCTATCGTTGGGCCAGCGTAGAAACCAAGACCGAGTTCTCTTCCAAGCTTATCCAACATGTTTCCGATGCCTACGTCAATGGTTTCTCCGAAGATTCTGTATCTGCCATTTGAAAATGCTATGACCTGAGTGTTTCCGCCGGATGCATACAATAACGCAGGGTCGGTACAACCCGTGGTAGCTATTCCTATCTCTACGTGTGCCACACAATGGTTCACACCGATGATGGGGGTGTTCAGAATGGATGATAGGGACCGTGCGGCCGTAGCAGCAGATCTGAGGCAGGGGCCGAGTCCAGGGCCTTTGGAGAAAGATATGAGTTCGATTTCCGATAGACTGACTCCCGCTTCTTCGGTCGCTTTGACGATCAGCGATGCAACCACATCTCCATGATGGTTCGCGGCTTCGCGGGGATGTAATCCTCCTTCTGCAGGGCGGTACATGTCCAGAACATTCGCTATGACCTTTCTGTCGGTATCCACGATTCCGACTCCGAGGGTGTGCGCTGTTCCTTCTATGCCTAAAGTCAGCATATCCCACAATATGATTGAGTCCTATTTAGAGATGATTTGTAAAATATGTCAAAATATACACTATTATCCTCTTTTATGCGGTCCAATGAGCGTAACCTATAATAATGAGGAGGTAATCTCCCATTTATCGGGCCCGTGGTCTAGGGGTTATGACGTCGCATTGACATTGCGGAGGTCGCCGGTTCAAATCCGGCCGGGCCCACCATACTTTTCGATTGTTTCATGTTCCTGGTCATTCTACCGTCCTGTTTCGTGACTTATTTCCCACGGTTTTAGTAAAGATTATCAATCAACTGGATGATATGGAGGCCAGAGAGATCATTATGTTCGCAATAAGGAATGTTACTGAAGATGTGATTTGGATCGGTGCTGATGATAGGAGTATGCCGATCTTTGAAGGTATGTTCCCTATCCCCAACGGTGTTTCTTACAATTCATACGTCATTAAGGACGAGAAGACCATCATCATGGACACATGTGATAGCAGTGTTGTCGCACAGTATTGGGAGAACCTCATGGCCGCATTGGATGGTAGGGCCCCGGATTATTTCTTCGTGGGCCATATGGAACCAGACCACGGTGCACAGATCAAACGTATCGTGGATACCTATCCGGATGTTACAGTTGTTGCCAGTCCCAGAGCGATCGAAATGATGAACGACTTCTATGGGCTTGTACCGAAGAACACCATGCCCATCGCAGAGGGAGATACGCTCTCACTCGGAAAGCACACGCTTTCTTTCGTATCTGGTATGATGGTCCACTGGCCCGAGGTCATGTTCGCATACGATACCTATGATGGCACCCTATATTGTGAGGATGCATTCGGATCATTCGGTGCTTTAGATGGTCAGTTGTTCGCTGATCGCGATACGTTTGAAAGGAAGTACATAGACGATGCGAGGAGATACTATACGAACATCGTTGGAAAGTATGGAAAACATGTGCAGAAGGTACTTGGAAAGGCTGGAGGAGTCAAGATCAACCGTTTCTGTCCACTTCATGGACAGATCTGGGACAAGGATCTGGACTACATCGTTGACAAGTACCAGCATTGGAGCACATATGAGCCGGAGGTAAAAGGCGTCGTTATCGCATACGCTTCCATGTATGGAAACACGGAGGCAGTAGCTAACCTTCTGGCACAGAAGCTTGATGAAAAAGGCGTTAAGGACATTTCTGTGATTAATCTGATGATGACCCACGCATCCTATCTCGTAGCTGATGCGTTCAAGTATAGTAACATAGTTCTTGCTGCCCCTACGTATAATAACGGTCTTCAACCGATGATGAGGACTGCGATAGAAGATATGGCATCCATGGCGGTTCAGAAGAGGAAGTTCTCACTCATTGCCAATGGGTCCTGGTCTGCCGCATCGGAGAAGGTCATGAAGGATATGCTTGCAGAGATGGAGGACATGGTCCAGGTCGGTGAGACCTTTGTCATAAGGTCCTCAATGAAACCTGAACAGGATGCGGATCTCGATGCACTTGCCGATGCAATCGTAGGCTCCCTCACCTGAGTGGTGGTACCTTGGCATTCGACGGACGTAACAACATTATTGAGATGCATGAGGATGAACGCTACATCGAGTTCGATACATGGGCTCCGAAGAAGATCACAGGACATAGGATCGGAGGTATACTCGGTGTGTCCAGATTCAAGACACCTTTCGCAGTTGCATGTGAGATCGCAGGATTCGGATATGAGGAGCCTTCGAACAAATATATCGTAGCAGGGAATGCGATCGAGCCGATAATGAGGGATTATGTTCGTAAGCAGATATCTACCGTAGCCAGTATGCTGGATCTTGATGGTGTGGCGGGTGTCGAGGATCCTGCACCACCGGAAAGATGCGGTTACGATCATTTCCACACCGAGAAACTATTCGGTGGTCTTGTCGACGGTTATATCACACAGAACGGTAAGCGTGTGGCCGTTCTGGAGATCAAGACCATGAACCGTAGCAGATGGGAGGAGGAAATGGGCGATGTTCCAGATGTACCCATCGAGTACCTGATGCAAGCAGGGTTGTATACAAAACTCTCTGGATTGGACAAGATGGTTTTTGCCATTGCGTTGTTGGAGGAGGAAGATTATCGTGTCCCGGATAAGTGGGAGCCGACCGATGACAATGTGGTGTACATTATCAGGGGCGTTCCTGACGAAATGGATTCCTGGATGTCCCAGTGTAAGGCATGGTTCGATGAGTACATCAAAACAGGCTACACGCCAGATTGGGATGACGAGAAGGATGCGGATCTCCTAAAGTACCTTCGTGCTGGAATAAAGAAACAGAAGAAGAGGTGAGGTCACATGAATCCCAGTTTGAATAGAAGGACTGGGATCATGAGACATCCTGTCAGATGTATCCTGTTCGTATCCAGGATGACTGGTATCAGGCCTATCAATGTACATAACAGGAGCAGTATCATCCCCCAGTATCCTGTGAATAGGATGGTCAGGATCAGCATCGATGTCAGAACTACCTTGTTCAATAGGTCTATATCTATGATCTCGACCATTTTGCACATGACTGTTCCGGCGCAGACCATTATTGCATAGGCCATCACTGATGCCAATGCCATAGTAATCATCATGGCGAGGAACAGATCATCGCCAGGGACGATTCCGTTTCCTCCAAGTATCTCGTTTATCACTGTCATCGTACCTGATCTTTCCTTTCCCGAGACTGCGAGAGCTACGAGGGTGAACATGGTTGCAGATGTCCCTATCGATGATACCATGGCCACATATCCTCTTCTGTCCTCATTTCCGAATATACTCCCTGCTACGGACGCACCACAGGATGATGTCACTCCGGGAAACCATCCGATGATGCTCCCTGTAAGAACGCCCTTCAGTCCAGGAATCGGCCCTATAGGGTATTTTTCATCATCCGTTTGCTCGGGGATGTTTCCGGAAGGTGATGAGAATAACAATGCAGGAATCCCGAAGAAACCGGAGAGCATAGGAAACATCGATTCTGGTTCCATCCCAAATGCGTTCGTGAAAGGTATCTCTACAGTCATCATGACACACCCTATTGCACCGGAGATCATGATCAGGATAAGTGCCAGAATCCTTCTACCTTTTCTTTCCTTCAGAATCATCATAGACAGTATTGCAAGAAGTATGCTAATGGTCAGGCTATCCAGATAATCTCCCAATCCGCTGGATAAGAGATGGAACATAGGTATGGCCAGTGCTATGGATGTGAAAGAGCCAACCAGGCTACCGATGGCCGCACACCTTATTGCCATCATACCATGGCCCTCCAACAGCATGCTGTGTCCAGGCATGATGTTCATTACGTTGTCTGGATCCGGTACGCCGAAGAAGACGGATGGTACGAAATCCGTTGCTGAGTGGACCACTGCTGCGGACATGACGCAACAGGCCATCATCATGGTCGAAAGGTCCTTTGGTACAATGCACATCAGTATATTTTCCAAAACTTCATGGAAGGCAAGTATGATTGCAGCAAGAGTATTGACATGAATTCCCGGTATCAATCCAGAGAAGCTACCAATCAATGCACCCACGATGCATGCATATGTGACCATGAGTAGCATGTCGGGGCTCATGCCCTAATGATGTCTGGGTATGACGTTATAAAGGGGGTGTTACGGTTAGTACTTACAGACTGGTTTTCCATCTACCAGTGTCATACCTATTGTGGCTTTGATGGGATGGCCCAAATCTTTGGAGACGGCAGCCAGGTCTGTAGACTTGTCCACGGCAACCACGACCTCCACGATTTCACACCCTATCCCTTCGATGGCTTCCACGATGCTCTTCAATGTACCTCCGGTACTTACGACATCATCTATGAGGACGATTCTTTCTCCAGGCCGTATTCCATTGATGAACATGGTACTGCTGGCATATCCTGTCGACTTATCGATCGACACCTCACCATCGCACCCGTATGATCTCTTTCTGATGACGGAATATGGGATACCTGTTCTTATGGAGACTGCGACTGCGAACGGTATCGCCATTGCTTCGGGAGCGAGTATGACATCACAATCGAATTCGCAAATCTCCATCATGCGATCCGTGATCTCGTTCAATATCTCGGGGTCCATTCTGGGTATGCCATCAAGTATCGGATTGATCACATAGGGGTATCCGTTCTTCATGACGACCTGACTGGATTCGAGACTCTCCCTAGTCCTTTCGAGCATAGCTGTATATTGCCAGACTGATAGATAAATCGTGACGATGGCCCCTTTTTATATTATGATACCATCCGTTGTATCGATTCAAATGGATATCGAAGAGAGATATGCGCTCGTAATGAGGAATGTGGAGGAACTCATCACGGAGAGTGAGCTTAGGGAACTTCTTGCTACAAAGGAGCAGCCCACCGCATATATCGGATTTGAACCGTCAGGACTCGTTCACATGGGATGGGCTCTTGTGGCTGGAAAGATCCGTGACCTCGCCAATGCCGGTTTCAAAGTTATTATCTTTTGGGCGGACTGGCACGCATATATCAACGATAAGTTGGGTGGGGATCTTGAGAACATCCGCACATGTGCCAGATATATGGAGGACTGTTTTATCGCACTCGGAGTTCCCAGAGAGTCTGTAGAATTCAAGTATGCATCTGAGGTCCTCAGTGAGATTGAGTATTGGGAGAAGGTCATCAAGGTCGCAAAGGTAACCTCACTTTCCAGGGTCAAGAGGGCAATGACCATCATGGGCCGTTCCGAAGATGAGGCCGAGGTCGACTCTTCCAAGTTGTTCTATCCAATTCTTCAGGCAACCGATATCTTCTCTATGGATGTCGATCTGGCATATGCAGGAATCGATCAGAGGCGCGCTCACATGCTTGCTAGGGATGCAGCTGAGAAACTCCATTGGAGGAAACCCATCGCCATCCACACACCACTTCTCCCTGGACTTGCTGGTGGAAACAGGATGGATCCGACCGCTTCCAAGATGTCCAAGAGCGATCCTAACAGGAACATCAACATCCACGATACTGCGGATGAGATCAAGAGAAAGATGAAGAAGGCATTCTGTCCCCCAGAGAAGGAGGAAGAGGACACCAACCCTGTCCTGATGATTGCAAAGTACATCATTTTCCCGACACTCGGACGTATGGACATCAATCGTCCTGAGAAGTACGGTGGTCCAGTTTCATACGATTCATATGAAGCACTCACCAACGATTACTTCACACAGGTGGACGGAAAGGCACTCCTTTCCCCCATGGACCTGAAGGATGGTGTCGCGGATGGTATGAGTAAGTGTCTGGCACCCGTTGCGGAGTACTTTGAGAAGAACCCTGACAACTACAATGCGATGCTCGACGTTCTTAGAAGTCTCGGTAAACTCTGATAAAAATCATGCGAGGGGTGATTTCCACCCCTCAATTCTTATTCTCTGAAGACTTTTTGATTTCACGGAAGACATCCATCGTTCTTTTAAGACACATATGGAGCATGGCCTCTGCATCACCGATACCGGACATTCCTGCTGCACCTCCATGGCCTCCTCCTTCAGTACAGGTCTCTGTTCCGAGTCCTTTAAGGATCTCCCCAAGATGAAGTCCTCTGCGAACAATATCCTGTGATGTCCTTGCACTGAGTCTGAACGAATCATCCCTCTGAGATGCTACAAATGCTACGTCTGCTCCGGAAGTTAGCAGCGCCCTGCATCCGGATGCTTCGAAACTTCCGCCTATCGCTACAGCAACGATCATATCTCCTACGCGCTCAAATCTGGATCTTTCTACGCATTTCATCATAGCAATGCGTTCGGACATTCCAATTTCGGATTTTGTGAGTGCAAATGCCTCATCCATATCGATATTGGCCTCTTCCATAACATCAGCGAAGTCCCTTAGAAGCTCGGATGTGGCAAATTGGAAATGGCCTCCATCTGTAATCATTCCGCCGATGAGTGCAAGGCCGATGGTCTTGGTAATCTTCCTACCAGACGCTTTGATGATTCTGAGGACAATCTGTGTACATGCGACCTTCGTAGTATCGCACAGTAGGTTCTCCTCCTTCCATTTGCCGCTCGGTACGTGGTGATCGATGACGATCGTATCTTCGGGGAAAGTCAGGTCCTTGCTATCGGTGAGCTGATCTGGTGATGATGTGTCGACGACAATGACGCGCTCGAACTGTGTCAGGTTGACATCGTCATGGATATCGATGCCCATTTTGTCCGCAACCATTTTGGCAACACGGTCGATGCCGTTCGGTGCATAGATTGTCATATCCCCGAATGCTTCCGATAGTGCGAATGCGGAACCTATGGCATCCATGTCCGCATTTCCGTGGACCAGAATGACCTTGCTGCAGTTCTCCAGTCTGTCAGCCACTGTCTTGTACATGCGATGGATGATGGGTTCCAAATATTTGGCATTTCGTTGAAATGTCAGTTTTGTTTCCATGAATCTGGAAGAAAATTGGGAAAAGGGTTGATTGAATGTGTTTATGCCTGCTGTGCAGGTGCCTGTCCCATCGCCTTGTTGATGGTCTCCTGGAGAGAGTCATATTTCTCGCGGAGGCCCTTTTCCTGGCGTTCCAGAGACTTGATCCTGATCTCGAGGGTCTCCTTGGATTCCTCGATCTCAGCCTTTACAGCTGCCTTGTCATCGACTTTGACGAGCAGGGATCCGACGTTCTTGTAGACGTCGCCGGTGGACTTATCGAGCTCTGCGATTGTCCTTTCCATTTCCTTCATCTGTGCGCTCATCTGAAGTTTCTGACCGCTGACCTGCTGGAGCTGCTGCTGGAGCTGCTGGAACTGTGCGATCTGGTTCTGAAGCTGGGGGCTGATATTGTTCATCAAATCACCTTGTGATCCTACTGATGTCTTCCGTGATCCTGATGCAACCGAGGTATGAGTTCAATGCAGCTCTCATGGCCGAAGTGTCGGTGGCATCGATGACCAGGGTCACCGATGTCTCGTCCCCTGTGAGGGAGACGTTGGTACGGAGGAGTTCCCTTCCGACCTCCGGTTGGAGGGCGGAGAGGACGGCTCCTGCATCCGACGATTCGACTTTGAGAACCGCTTTCAACATGATTGTTCAGTCGGACTTGAGGACCTTCTTGACGTTAGGTCTCTCTTTGTAGAAGATCTTCGATCCGCACCTTTCGCACTGAAGGTTCTTCGTGTCCCTGATGGGCTCATTGCATTTTGAGCATCTGTACAATCAACTCACCTCTTTGGCTGGTTTCAGTTCTCGGATACCTGCGAGATTGCCTTCTTCGCTTCGGGAGTGTATGCTCCTGCTGCGAACTTGGCACTGCAGTGCCTGCATGCCCAGATGCCGGAGCTGACCCTCTTGACGGAGGTGTGGTGGCACACGGGGCACTCGTGGGATTTCTTCTGCTCAGCCTCGATGGTCTTCACCCTGTTGCGGATGACGACACCGTATCTTGCTCCGAACCTACCAGAGGTTCCTGCTTTGTTGGTTCTCTTTGCCATTGGTATCACCCGATGATTTTGTTGAGAGTTTCTCTGATCTCCTTACCCTTCTCGACTGCGATGTCGAGGCACTGTCCGAGTTCCGTCAGAGTGATGGAACCCTGACCGCCCTTCTGCATAGCTCTGAAGTTTCCGTTGTCGTCGGTTGTGACCGTCAGACGTGCGGAGGAGATATGTTCTTCGTCGAAATTTGGGTCCAGTATTAAAGTATTTCCTATCTTGCTGGAAGTGACCGAGATGGGCATGCAGGTAATGGGCAGGGGTCTGTCCCATTCAGGCAGTCCATACTGGGTTCCAGGGATCATTGCAGTCTTCAGTGCGAGAACTGCTGCGAGGTTGGATGCATCGAACAGGTTACCGTCGTAGTCGAGGGCGTACATATCGATGAAACACATCCAAACCTTCTCACCCTCGGTGATGCAGAGTTCGTCGACATCGACCATTCCGGATTCCCTGATTCCACGGTCAACGACACGTGCGAGCTCGATGGCGTCCTCTCCAGGAGGTCCTGATTCGAAGGACTGGTGTGCCATGGGGATGAGCTCTGCACCGGTGGTTAAGACTCCGGATCTGGGGGTGTCACCGAAAGGTGCTCCGGGGATGATCTTGACTCCTGCAATGACCTCGGTGTTTCCGAGCTTGACTCTTGCGGATCCGTCAGCGGACTCGATGCAGTTGACGGATGCGGAGATCTCCCTGATGTCGCTAGGGGAACGACCGTCGGTCCTGGTTCCCTTAGCAAGGAGGTTGATGATGTGGTCGCGTTTGATATCGGAGATTGCCTGATTACTCATCTGAATCACTCTCCTCGTTCTTCACAGAGTAGCGTCTCTTGAGGGCATCCTTCTGGATGTCATACACTTCGTGGCATGCGTTGACTGCCATGCTGATGGCCTTGTCGAACTCCTCGCGGGTCATGTTTCCATCCATCTGGAGGAGGACGATCTCGTCTGTGGAGGGTACGATTGCGATGGGGACGTCTGCCTGACCATAGTTGTCCTCTTCCTTGTTGAGGTCAAGGAGGACATGTCCGTCGGCCTTTCCAGCTGCGATTGCGGGTACGATGTCCCTCATGGGGATTCCTGCGTCTGCAAGAGCGACGGATGCTGCGGTGAGTCCTGCACACCTGGTTCCAGCGTTTGCCTGGAGGATCTCGATGTAGACATCGATGGATGCGCGGGGGTAGAGTTCGGTCAGTACGACGTTCTCGAGAGCCTCTGCGGTGATCTTGGAGATTTCGATGGACCTTCTGTCGGTTCCGGGTCTCTTACGGTCACTGACTGAGAATGCCTGCATGTTGTACTTGCACTGCACAATTGCCTTGGTGGGGTTCTGCAGGTGCCTGGGGTGGCATTCCCTGGGTCCGTATACTGCTGCAAGGACCTTGTTCTTTCCAATCTCTACGTATGCTGATCCGTCGGCATTCTTCAATACGCCGGCCTCGATCTTGATAGGCCTGTGCTCGGTGGCAGTCCTGCCATCGATCCTCATGCCGTTCTCGTCAACTAATACCATATCTGTGTGTCCGCTCATGCTCACTCCTCCTCTGCTGGGAGTTTGCTTTCCAAATATACTTTGACCTTCTCGGTAAGGTCACGTGCCTGTGCCTTCTCCTCGATCATCTTGATTGCATCGGCAACGACAGCAGCCCTGTCCTCCTCGCCATCAATCCAGATTCTTCCGTTCTGACCGACGAAGATGCGACATCCGGACGCCGCTTTGAGCAACTGGATCATGGATCCGCTCTTTCCGATCACCCTGGATACCTTAGAGTGTGCAATCTCTACGAGGAGTCCGCCCTCTACCTTCCTGAGTCCGGAGTCGTTCATCGTGACCTGGATCTTCTTGCTCTCGTCGACGGAGAGGATCTTCAGGAAGACCACGTTTCCGATGTTCAGGAACCTGGAGGTGTCTCCGAACTCCACCTTCCACGGGACCTCACTGACGTGCAGTGGTGCGGGGTAGGGTGCGTTGATGTCAATCATCCAGTTCGATGGTCCGATGTCGTTTACGACTCCGATCACAAAATCTCCTGCGCTGGGCATGTATTGGCCCCACAGCGGGATGACGCTGACGCCGATGGGGGAGACATTTTTTATCCCCATGACTGCAGCGTAGACCTTGCCCTCTCTGCTGTACGCGTACTCTCCAGCCTTTGCACCGGATTCGTCGATGACATCGCCGGGGAGGACGAGCTCGCGTTTGGGTTTGGCGTTTCTTCTTTCCATTTTATCACTTCTTGAATGTTATGCGCGCAATTCCTTGAAGGTGGCGCTACCTTTCGTCTTGTTGCCAATCTTGAGTTTCAGCTCATCGATGAGTCCCGCAGGTATCTCGATTAT
>SUSY01000045.1 GCA_015063185.1 Thermoplasmata archaeon | reverse complement strand
GAAGTTGGATCCACCACCGACGCAGGCTATCATGTAATCCGGATCTATCTCCCCCATCCTCATCTGTTCCAAGGTCTCCTGACCTATGACAGTCTGATGGAGCATCACATGGTTCAGCACGCTTCCTAGGGAGTAGCATGTATTGTCATCCTTCATGGCCACTTCACATGCTTCCGATATCGCTATTCCCAGGGATCCCGACGTATCCGGATTGGTGGAGAGTACCTTCCTTCCGAATTCGGTGACGGTGCTGGGTGAAGCATGGACTTTCGCACCGTACATGTGCATCAAGGTTTTCCTGAGGGGTTTCTGATTGTAACTTCCCTTGACCATGAACACCGTCGTGTCGATATCGAACAGGTTCGACACCATGGCAAGTGCCGTTCCCCATTGTCCGGCTCCTGTTTCGGTTGTGAGGGTGTGGATGCCCTCCTCAGCATTGTAGTATGCCTGTGCAAGGGCGGTGTTTCCCTTGTGGCTACCCAGGGGACTCATATCTTCCCTTTTGAAGTAGATCCTTGCAGGTGTCTTCAGGATCCTCTCCAAGTGGTATGCCCTCTGCAGTGGTGCCGGTCTGTTCAGGAATACCAGGTTGTCCCTAACCTCCTCGGGTATGTCGATGAACCTCTTCTTCGAACCTTCCTGTTCCACGATTGCGTTGCAGAATATGGGTTTGAAGTCCTCGGGTTTGACCGGCTCCCTTGTGGATGGATTCAATGGAGGGGCAAGATCAGGCATGTCAGCTGCAAGATTGTACCACTTGCGAGGCATCTCCTCGGCATCCAATGTTATCCTAGCATCTTTGGGTATTGCCATAATTTGTATACATCACAGATTTTATTTGAACTTTATGGTATTTTTTTGTATAGTAATGTATAAAAAAATACATTAATTTGGAATTGATGGATGCATAGGGATTTGAATGAATGAGTGGTAAAAAGTGGGAATGGGGTTGGAATTGGTTTATGGGCTGATTTGATGAATCATGCCGGCGGCCACATGCCCCTGAGCCTGCCACCTTCCCTCTCGGGGTCCATGGTACTGACCTCGAGACCGGGCACGATCATTCTGACTGTGGGCACGTTGACCTCGGGACGGGTCAGGTCTACAGCGATGACACTGTCGAAGCCGCATTCCATCAGCCTACCGAGGATGACCTCTATGTCATCGAGCACATAAGGGGTAGAAAGGTCAGGTATGTCCTTCAGGTTGACCTTGTTGGGATTCTCGTGGAACCATACATGGTTGGCCTGTTTCACCTTCTCGTAACCCATATCCTGGACGACCTTCTGCAGCTGGGCATTGATCTTGGAACCGTGTTTGTGCGTGGCCCTGCTCTGTGCGACTTCGGTGAGTGCCCTGATGGCGGCGATCTCGGGGTTGAGATGGGTACCGACTCCTATGGTCAACATCTCGGGATCTTTGGTCACCGTATCATCCGCGGCGGCACCGATGGTGGGTATGCCGATGTCGGAGGTCAGGTCCTTGAGGTGGATCTCGATTCCCTTCTTCTTGAACTTGGCTATGAGCCTTCCACAGATGGAATCATCATCGACGATGACGTCCGCATTGCAACGCTCTCTGAATTCCATGATGGACCAGGCATCCCTCTCGATGTCCTCGAACAGGGCATGCAGGATGGCTTCCTCCATGGTGTTACCGGATGCGATGCCGTTGGTATGCCATCTGAACAACTGGAAATCTCCCTTCGGCTCGTATGGGTAGTATACCGCACATGCGGGGACCCAAATGGGACATCCCCTGAACATCTCGAATCCCTCGACCCATGCGATCTCCTGGTTCTCCCAATAGTCAAGTACCCTGAGCGGGAGGATGAGGTCGATCGGGTTCACCGTCATCATGACGTCGCAGGCCTGGGCGTACGTTCCGTAGACGACTTCGTCTGATTCGCGCTGTTCGGCGGAGTACCTTTCGATGGACTCCATGACCGCGGAGGCACGGGCCTGCTCAGGAGTCACACCCTTGCCGTTGTAGTACTTGGGTTTGCCGAACGCCGTGTCCTGTCTGTCCACGGAGTAGACCGGGATGCCGACATCGTCTTTCGATGTGATGTCCTCCGGGGCGCTGAGCCCTGCGATGTCGAGTAGGGGTTCAACCCTGGCGAGGGTCTCCTCGGGGGTTACAATCCTAATACCCGTTTCAGGGGAACATTTGGGACAGCGGTTCAGAATCATCGGAAGACCTCTTGGAATGTATGTCAGGTGATGGTAGTAGCCCCCCTTCTGTTTCAGACGGCATTCAACTACGCGTCCTACCCACGGGTCCCGGGCAGGTCTACCCCGTTGTGCGGACTTGCTCCGATGGGGAGTCGCCGTTTCACCAAATCCTGGGGAACGTCACCGTCGAACGGATCATCCTATCAATCCAGGCTGTGTCGTTTCTGGGCCCTTGCCACGACTCTCGCCGTACAGGCTTACGCCTGTCCATCTTGCCCTTGGAGGAGGGAACTTCCTCAGCTGCCTTGCGGCTACCGTCAGCCGTCCTCCATCTCCTGACAATCCCCAGTAGGGCGGTAGGGATTATAACGGTATTGGTGTGGACGTGCATCAACCATTCATCATCGTTCCGACCATATGTGGGATGATTCTCGGATGTTCCGTTATCGGATTCCATCCCTTCGACTTCACATGCATCCTGTTTACATCGGGGTTGGGAGGTTCGTGCTAAGTAACCGTAGGAGGGCCATCAATGTGCACTGCAGCCACATACAGGACTAACGACAGCTACTTCGGACGCAATCTTGATCTGGAACGTTCATATCATGAATCGGTGACGATCACCCCTCGTAACTTCAGATTGGATTTCAGGAGGGAGGATCCGATGGATTCACATCTTGCCATGATAGGTATGGCTACGGTTGCGAACGGGTATCCGCTTTACTATGATGCCACGAACGAGATGGGTCTGAGTATGGCGGGATTGAATTTTCCGGAGAATGCTGTGTACAGGCCGGAAGTCGATGGTATGGACAACATAGCCACGTTCGAGCTCATCCCTTGGATACTCGGTCGCTGTGCGACTGTTCCAGAAGCTCAGGAACTCATGGAATGTATGAACATCCTCAACGAGAGCTTCAGTCCTGAATTACCTGTATCACCGCTTCATTGGATGATCTCTGACACGGAACGTTCCGTGGTCGTGGAATCGGTTGAGGATGGTCTGAAGATCTATGAGAATCCGTACGGTGTGTTGACGAACAACCCTCCGTTCCCATACCACTCCATGAATGTCAACAACTACATGGGGTTGTCGAGGAACCAGCCCGAGAACAGGTTCTCAAAGGACATCCCGATGGACAGGTACAGTCGTGGTATGGGTGGGATCGGTATGCCCGGTGATCTCTCATCGGCATCACGTTTCGTCAGGGCGGCATTCGTCAGGGCGAACTCGGTCTCAGGATTCTCTGAATCCGAGAGCGTGAGTCAGTTCATGCATATCCTGGGATCCGTATCCCAGCAGAGGGGATGTGTGGATGTAGGTGGTGGTGCGTATGAGATATCCATCTACACCTCATGTTGTAATGTTAATAAGGGCCTGTACTATTACACGACATACGAGAACAGTCGTATTTCCTGTGTGGACATGTACATGGAGGATCTCGATGGTTCGGAACTGGTGTCATACGGGTTGGTTCAGGGGCAGGATATACTGTATGTGAACCGTAGATGACACCATCCCAGGTGGTTGGATGGACAAGGATTCAATGAAGAAGGCAGGAGTGATAACAGTAGCGGTATTGGTCGTGCTGTACTGTGCCATAGTCCCCGTGCTGTGGTTCGTGCTGAAGGCACCTGCGATAATGTGTCTGGGTGTCACTGTAATATTCGGCCTAATTGCATTGGTGACCTTGTATCATGCCAGAGAAAGGATGAAGGAGATTGAGGAGGGACTGGAAGATGCTGTTGACAACTACTGAGAACATACCTGGAAAGCAGTACGAGATCATCGGATTGGTGAAGGGTAACATGATCCAATCCAAGAATATCGGTCGTGACATCGGCCAGGGCCTCAAATCCCTGGTTGGTGGTGAGCTCGCAACCTACACGGAGATGATGAACGAGTCCAGGGCGATTGCAACCAAGAGGATGGTCGATGAAGCGGAATCCCTGAAGGCGGACGCCATCGTAAGTGTGAGGTACGTGACCGCGATGGTCGTGGCCGGTGCAGCCGAGATCACCGTGTACGGAACTGCTGTGAAGTATATCTGATCCCGGTGACGGGTTCCACAAACGATTTTCCAACAACACCATCCCTTCATGTTTATCGGAGGGACGGTGGGCCCATCCCATTTTTCTGACCCATCATGTGGATGTTTTATAGGTGCGCGTGTCGATTCGTTCACGATTAACATGGAGAAGGTCATCAAGATTGTCAAGGATGGTCCATACATAGTCCGTGGCGGTGTTCCGATCTATGAGAAGTCCATCTCGCATGAGGACGGTCAGTACGTGTGGAAGGATGGGCGTGAGCTTCCTCAATCCGAGGTGTATTCACTGTGCCGTTGCGGTCGTTCCAACGATGCACCGTTCTGTGATGGTTCCCATTCGAGGTTCAAGGGTGATGAGACCGCCGACCGTTCTCCATATGTCGAACGTTCGGAGCTCCTCGAGGGTCCCGGCCTCGACATGAGGGATGACCTTCGTTGCTCCAAGTCCCGTTTCTGTCATCGTCGCGATGGCTCGGCATGGAAGATGCTTCCACGTTCCGACGATCCAGAGGTCCGTAACGAGGTCATACGTGCGGCATGTGAATGCCCTTCTGGAAGGGTCGTCGTCCAGGATAAGGACGGGAACGTGATAGAGGACCATCTCGAACCGTCGATATACATTGTTCAGGATCCGGGAAACAACGTCTCCAGCGGGATCTATGTGATGGGCGGGATACCCCTGGAATCATCCGACGGCGAGCGTTACGAGATACAGAACCGTATGATGCTGTGCCGTTGCGGCAATTCCAAGAACAAACCGTTCTGCGATGCATCGCATATATCCAAAATGTACAAGGACACCCGTGGAAGCATATCACTGTTCAAGAGGAAGTGAGTCCCGTCAGGGAATGTCTCAACCCATGGTATGTAAGACACCACGAGGGTTGATATGTGTATTTGAAGGGGTTTCGAATGTGTTTGATTCCATCGGATGGTATCCACCGACACCATCCGATGGTTATGTCCTCACACCATCTTCTCCTTGGAGAGGACCTCCTCGACATCTTCCGTCTCGGTCAATGTCTCATCCTTGAACTTGTCCTTCTCAGACTTCAGTTCCTCGGGTTTCGGGATCGGTCCAAGGATGTCGTCCGGGTCCCCGATGGAATTCTTCACATCCTCTATGTCGGATACCTGTCTGTCAGGCACCTTGTTGGCGGAACCTATGTAGTCGGAGACACCCTCCACGAGTCTGGTAAGTTCCATCGGGAAGAAGAATTTGGATGATTCACCCTTTCCGACTTCCTGCAGGGTCTGCATAGACAGTACCGACATGGCCTTGGAATCCATGGATGCGGCACCGACGGAGAGGATCCTCAGCTTCTGTGCCTCTCCCTGTCCCTCCAGGATCGTGGCCAGTCTTTTTCCCTCCGCTTCGAGGATCATGGACTGCCTGAGACCTTCCGCCTCAAGGATGCGTGATCTCTTCTTTCCCTCCGCCTCCAGGATGGCGGCCCTTTTGAGACCATCGGCTTCCAGGATGGCGGCACGTCTGCGCCTCTCTGCGGATGTCTGTTCCTCCATGGAATCCTTGACCTTCCTGGCAGGGTCTACTTCCCTGATCTCGACGGCCTCGATCTTGACTCCCCACTTGTCGGTGTTCTCGTCGAGGATGTCCCTCAGGCTTACGTTGATCTTCTCTCTG
>SUSY01000011.1 GCA_015063185.1 Thermoplasmata archaeon | reverse complement strand
GAACCATAGAACTTAGCATACTCCTCCTTCGGAGCGTTTCTCGTCTCCTTGGGAATGATCTTGCCGGTTTCAGGGTCGACCTTTCCCAAGTAGGTCTTGATGGTTTTTGGGTTTTTTCTACCGGGTATTCTGACCGATGCGCTCTCGTATGCGTACTTCTGGCCATTCCTTTCCATATAGAATATACTACAATTGGTAACCTATATGTAAGGTTACATGTTCAATATCTTTGATTTAAATATTCCATATATAGGGCATATAAACAAAAGATCAGGAAAATGTAGTACTACAACTGTGTAGTCATACGTTCCGCAGATTTAGGTTTCCTATTTGATCACAAAATAGAAGTTCACCATGACATAATTAAAATAATTAAATGCATATAAAATCATTCAAAAAGACACCTGTTAAGTCAAGTGAACAAGAATCGTCTCAAATCAAACAACATTCACAAAATTTATAAAATTAATAGCTGGAGGTACTGCATGAAAGTTGTTGCATTTGTTCCTATGAAAATGAACAATGAGAGGGCACCTGGTAAAAATACTATGCGCCTTAGTGACGGAAAACCGATATGTGAATTGATGTTTAATACTCTACTAAATGTTAAAGAAATTGATTCCGTTTATTGTTTCTGTAGTAACGAAGAAATCTGTCAATATCTGCCCGATAAAATAAAATTTCTAAAACGCGACCCGTCTCTAGATTCTCCAGAAACTAAAGGAAATGATTTAATAGAATCTTTCATCAATAAAATTGATGCGGACATATATGTAAAAGCCCACGTAACTGCACCATTTCTGAGTTCAAATACAATTTCTGAATGTATACAAGCAGTACTTTTAGGCAACTATGATTCCGCAACACCCATCTCATCAGTAAATGAATTGCTATGGGATGACTTTGGTCCAATAAATTATGATCCCACTAATATTGCGCGTACACAAGATGTAAAACATATCTTCCGTGAAACAACTGGAGCATACATATTTAAAAAAAGTGTATTTGTAGAACACCACAGAAGAATTGGATTCAACCCATATTTTAAAGAAGTGGGAGTCATTGAAGGATTAGATTACAACTATCCAGAAGATTTTGAAGTGATTGATGCAGTATATATGAGTCGCAAATACTCTCCATACAAATAAAGATGTCAAAATTTGCTACCTATTTACTATGAAATACCCTAGTTTATAAATATACATATTCATTAACATAATGTTGTTATGAAAAAAATATCGATTTTAGATTGCACTTTGAGAGATGGAGGATATTGCAATCAATGGAGATTTGGTTTTGATAATTCTAAAAAAATTATCAAAAATTTGACAGAAGCCAATATAGACATAATAGAATGTGGATTCATAACAAATCGTCAACAATATGACATCAACATAACAAAATTTACAAACATAGAACAAATAGACAATTTAATCCCGGATACAAATTTTAATTGCAAATATGTCGCTATGATAAATCACGGAGAATATGACCCCTCCTCCTTGCCTAACAGATCCATTCACAAATTAGATGGAATCAGATATGCATTCCATAAAAAAGATGTGCTGAATGCCATAGAACAATGTTACATAATTAAAGAAAAGGGTTTTGATACATATGTTCAGGCCATGGTATCTATGAACTACAGTGACGAGGAATTTTTACAACTTATTCACAAAGTTAATGAACTGGAGCCTGAAGCATTTTACATTGTTGATAGCTTTGGTATGATGAAACGTAAAGACTTAGTAAGATTATTCTCCATGATAGAACATAATCTTAAGAAAAATATCAAAATCGGATTCCATTCTCATAATAATATGCAACTTTCTTTTTCAAATGCACAAACTTTGGTGGATATGCAATCCAATAGAGATTTAGTTATAGATTCGTCCATATATGGCATGGGTCGCGGTGCTGGAAATTTGAATACAGAATTATTTATCGAATATTTGAATGAAAATATGGGTGCAACGTATGATTTGCGCCCAATATTATCAACCATGGATGAAGTTATCGGAAACTTCTATCAGATAAATCCATGGGGATACACATTACCCAACTATCTTTCTGCAATGCACAACACACATCCGAACTATGCGGGATTCCTCAATGACAAAAATACATTACCAATAGAGAAGATGAATGAGATTTTTGAAATGATGGGTGACGATAAACGCTCAGAATTTGATAAAAAATACATTTCTGAATTGTACAATAAATATATGGAAACTGGAAAAACGCAAAACATACATTCCGATGAATTTAAAAACATAATCAGGGATAAAAAAATCATACTCATTGGTCCTGCAAAGAGTTCAATTGATGAAAAAGAAAAGATTATTAAATTTATTAAGGAAAACGATACAATATCTATCGCAATAAATCATGAGTATCCCCCATGTGAAACAGACTTCATCTTCTTAAGCAACAATCGCCGTTTCAAAGAAATGAACAAAGCACTAAAACAAAAATGCATAATTACATCAAATATTCCTGCAGATGAAGTATATCTTCAAATAAAATATAGCGATCTTTTAAATGATATCGAAGCGGTAAGGGATAATGCAGGCCTTATGGCTATCAAATTATTGATTAGCTTTGGTGCATCAAAAATCTATCTTGCAGGCTTTGATGGATATTCTCATGATGTTCTTGAAAACTATGCTAAGGAGCAAATGATGTACATCACGAAAAAAGCAACCATTGATGCAATTAACGAGGGGATGGGAAAAACACTGTCTAAACTCAGTAAAGAAATAGAAATCAAATTTATAACAGAACCAAAACATTATTCTGTGGAATAATGGGGGCGATACCCCCATTATTTTTAAATTAAATCAACCCAACCCTCGTACTCAGAATCCTTTCCACGTACGATATCTGCGAACTTCTTGTGGATCGCACTAGCGACCTCTCCGACCTTTCCGTCACCGATGACTCTGTTGTCGATCTTGGTGACAGGGTTGATCTCCGCTGCGGTACCGGTCATCCAGACCTCATCTGCAGTCAACAGTTCAATCCTGGAAACATCGGTCTCGAGGACATCATATCCCATGTCCCTTGCAACCTCGATGATGGAGTTTCTGGTAATTCCCTCAAGGATAGAGTTGGAGGTCTTGGGAGTGAGGATCTTTCCGTGTCTGTAGATGAAGATGTTCTCTCCGGTACACTCAGCAACATACCCTGCACTGTTGAGCATGACAGCCTCGTTCGCTCCAGAAAGGATGGCGTCCCTCTTTGCAAGACAGGAAGTAACGTAGACTCCGTTAACCTTAGCTCCTGCAGGTGCACAGAGGTTGTCGGGCCTCTGCCATGAGGAAATGATCAAAGTTGCACCGGAAGCCGCATCCTCTCCAAGGTATGCACCCATGTGAACTGTCGTGATAGCCAATGATGCCTTCACATTCACAGGATTGAGTCCGACCTCCTCACCTGCGAGAAAGATACAGGGCTTGACATAATCGGCGTTGGGATTTGCACGAACGGTCTCCTTGATAGCTTCAAATACCTCGTCATATCCGTACTTCTTTCCGTCGATCTCAAGGTCGAATCCCATGACCTTGCATCCATCCATGAGTCTCTTGACATGATCCTTCAGTCTGAAGATTCCCTTTCCCTTGGGAGTGTCGTAGACCCTGATTCCCTCGAAGACACCGGTTCCGTAGTTCAACGCATGTGAAAGAACGTGGACCTTCGCATCTGCCCACTTAACAAGTTTTCCATCAAGCCAAATGAATTCAGTCTTATCCATAACATTACACCTCTATAATCCAACTCACAGGGCGTTCAGGGCCTTGACGAAGCGCTCGGGTCTGGAACGTTCTATGATCTCATCAACCTGTGACGATATACCCACAACACCGACGTTTCCTCCGGTGGTGGATATCAAAGCATACGCGGACTGTCCACTTTCCTCAACCAAACGAGCATCGTAGACATCCTGCAACTTCTGCAATCTGCCTACAGCCAAATTGGCCTGATCCCTGTCGATAACGGACAACACCATCCTGGACCTGCCGACCTGTTCGCATTTTCCGACGACGATGGTCTCGACGTTGATCTTGTTACGGGTGAACTCACCCATCACTCTCTGCATAACGCCGAACTCATTCTTGACGACAAGTGAAATGACCTGCGTAGCTCTCACCTCTATGATATCGAATGTACCACTTGTTATATAGTATTTTTAGAGAAGTGAAACAGAAAGATCGATCAAAGACCCTTCGTACGTTTCTTGAATTCCGTGATGGCATACACCGGGGAATCGTCCACCCCCAGGATCTGTGCAAGATAGAGGGATACATAATCACCAAGGACCACACCGTTGATCATCCTCTCCGCAACTGAATCCCCGGGGATCCTAACGAACAAGAACGGATTGCCGCTCTCCCCCATGACATCGGATGCCACATCGATGTATGGATCGGTATCCCCCAGGAACAACGGGATCAAAGAATTGTACATGTTCCCGCACCAACCCTCCAAACTGTTATGGTTGAATTCGGGGAAGGTATTACACGCGGCAGGAATCTTAGCATTCTCGTTGATCTGACACTTCCATCTGTTGACAACACATGCCATCTCGTCCCCACCATAGATGAACGGCGTCTTAGAACTGACCCTCATCGCGATACATCTTGCCTGATTATCGGATGCCTCAAAATCAGACAACATCAAGGCATAGGGTTCGGCTGCACGCATCGCCGATACGAAGGAATCCATTATATGGGTGCCACAATTGGAATCGATCACGGCTGCCGCATACCCGATCGCGAATCCGATGTCACTACGGGGTGTGAAACCACCGTCCACCACCAATAGGTACGTACCATCCATTCTAGCAAGCTCCTCCAAGCGACCACCGGTAGTAATAGCGATCACCTTACAACCCTTCGAGATACATTCGGAATACAATTCCAACATCTCACGAGTGTTACCGGAATAGCTGATCACCAGGACCAAAGTGTTCTCTGAGATATGCGCGGGCAACCTGTTGGCACGAAGGACATCGACTGGTACATCGGTCACATTCCTTGCAAGATCGACAATTGCGGAACCAACGATTCCAGAACCGCCCATGCCCGCAACGATCACATGATTGTACTTGCGATCGAGAACAGGGACATTGGAGAACAGACCGGAATCATATGCTCTAATGAATCTGCGAATGTGATCCAACGGCATCTCGTTGAACGGTCCACCGTACTCCGTATCCCTCATGTAACTAATATCTCAATATTGCACCTTAAAACCATCGCATACAATACATATACTACAATCACTCATCCTAAACTTAGCCTTCTACAAAATTTCATAATCCGTAAATATAAATATTACAAACATTGATTCTAAGATAGGAGGTCTAAAATGACCGGAACCCACAACGAAGAACCCGAACAATGTCCCGAATGCGGAAGCACCCGTTTCGAAAACGACGGTATGCGCGGAGAGAAGATCTGTAGCGTATGCGGGTGCGTCATCGACCAAGAGATGATAGATCTCGGCCCCGATTGGCGCAACTTCGGAAGCGGCAAGGAGAAGGAGAGGATCGGTTCGCCGATGTCCATAATGTCGCACGACAAAGGACTGTCGACGGAGATAGCCAGCGGATCCCGTGACGGACGCGGAGCCTCGATCCCCGCGAAGAACATGTCGCAGATCCGCAGGTTGAGGACGTGGCAGAAGAGGATGAGGATCTCCAATGCGATGGAGAGGAACCTGGCCACCGCACTCACCCACATCAACAGGATCGGAACCTCCCTCGGATTGGGCAACAACGTGAGGGAGGCCACCGCGACCATGTACAGACGTGCCGTGAAGAAGAACCTGGTCCGCGGAAGATCCATCGAGAACGTCGTATCATCATGCCTCTACGCCGCATGTAGGCAATGTAGCGTACCCAGGACCTTAGAGGAGATAGCTGAGGCATCCGGTGTGGACAGGAAGACCATCGGACGTACATACCGTGCACTCAGCAGACAGCTCAAGCTCAACCTCATGCCCACCAAACCAGAGGACTACCTGCAGAGATTCTGCTCCGACCTGAACGTATCGGAGAATGTGAGGCGCAGAGCGCTTGGTATATTGAGAGACATCGGTGACAAGGAGGCGTCCACAGGACACGGTCCGACAGGTGCCGCAGCGGCCGCCATCTACATCTCATGCATCCTATGCCACGAGCACAGGACCCAGAAACAGATCGCCGACGTGAGCGGGGTCACCGAAGTCACCATCAGGAACAGGTACCGCGAACTTACCACCGAACTGGGCATAGCCGCGTGAACCACAAGCGTATGGCACAACCATACGCACCCACTTTTTATCTATCCATTAACACATACCGACGGTATGCAATTGGTCATCCTCGCGGCAGGTCTCGGAAGCAGGTTCAAAGGGAACAAACAGACCACTCCGATCGACGAGAACGGAAACTTCATCATCGATTATTCGGTGTTCGATGCCATATCCGGAGGATTCGATTCCGTGGTGTTCATCATCAGGAAGGAGAATGAGGGGATATTCAAAGATACCATCGGCAACAGGATCGGCTCACGTGTGAAGGTGGAGTACGTGTTCCAGGAACCCGATTCGATACCGGATGACAGGATCCCCAAAGGCAGGACCAAGCCCTTAGGCACCGCACACGCAATCCTCTGTTGTAAGGATGTCGTGAAGGAACCTTTCATGATCATCAATGCCGACGACTTCTACGGCACCGGTTCGTACATCAAAGCGAATGAATTCATCGAGAACGAATGCAACGATTCCACATACGGGTGCATCTGTTACGAAGCATCGAAGACAATGACCGAGAGCGGAAGCGTGAAGCGCGGAATATGCACGATCGAGAATGGGAACGTGGTATGCATCACCGAATCCAACATCGAACGTAACGCATCCGGAAATGTTGAGGCAAGACCCCTCAGCGGAGCCGATGGCTTCGAGACACCTGACAATACACCTGTATCGATGAACATGTTCATCGTCCCACCGTCGATATTCCCGATACTGGAGAAGGAATTCGATACATTCCTCGACACCTGGAAGGATCCCATGAAGGATGAGTACCTCCTCCCGGACGTGATCTCCGACACTGTGAGGAAAGGAACCTCCGTCCTTAAATGCATCCGTTCCGACGAGACATGGTTCGGAGTCACATATCCAGACGACAAGGAGAAGGTCATAATGTCCATCGCATCCAAGGTATCCGAAGGGAAGTATCCCAAAGATCTATGGAACTGAGCCAGATATCATTCCGATCGATGTATCCGCTATAGAGGCTGCGGACAACAACCATATCTATATGGAACCCATCACAGACCATGGATGGCACTCAAGGTCAGCGTCGTAATACCCATATTGAACGGCGCACAATTCATCGACAGGGCACTGGGATATCTGAGATCCCAGACATTCACCGATTTCGAAACTATCCTCGTAGTGGACACCAGGTCCACAGATGACTCCGTGGCGATCGCACAATCCTATGCCTCGGATCCTACGATCAAGGTGATCGGGACCAAAGGTCCCTTAGGTGTGTCCAGAAACGATGGTGTGGATGAAGCGAATGGAGAGTTCATCTGGTACATGGACATCGACGACCGTCCTCTACCCAACCTCCTGGAAAGGATGACGGCCATCCAAGAGCAATATGACGCAGACATCGTCGGTTGCAACTTCATCTACACGTCCGACCTCAGAAGGGAATACGACCTCTCCGGATACGACTTCAAGGTACATGTGATGGATTCGGAGGAGGCCATCAGAGCGCGTTGCATGGAAAGGTTCCCGGTCACGGCATGGAGCAAGATCTATCGCAGATCGATGTTGATGGACAACAACATCAGATTCAAGGACAACTACTGCGAGGACATCGAATACACGTTCATCACCCTCCGCCATGCCAAGGTCATATGCTACACCGAGGAACCGTTGTACCTCTACTACCAACACTCGTACTCATACTGCATGAACAATGCCAGGTCCGATGACCGCGGAAGATCCGAACTCAAAGCATACAGTAACCTTGCAGGATACTTCTCCGATGAAGGATCCGATGAGATCGACAGACGCTTCGCCATCACACGTATCCGCAGTAGCGGACACATGACCTATGACACCTTCATAAAATACGCCAAAAGCGAAGAGTGCAGATCGATGCTCAGGAACCATTGTTCCGATCCCGCATCTCCCGAAGCGATGTTCTACAGATTCTTCCCATCCGTCTACTACGGAATGGAACGCGTGTTCTTCAGGATGATCTACTACCGTGATGGTCGCATGTACACGGATCCATCCGGAATCGTGGGATTGACACGTATCAGGACGGTACCGAAGCACACCGAACCCTACGTACCGGTCATCCCCATCGAAAAGGAAAGGATCCCAATAACGATCGGAATATGCGCATACAACGAGGAGAAGAACATCGAACGTACGATACGTGCGATCTTCACTCAAAAGTTGGAATGCTGTGAGATCAAAGATGTATATGTCGTATCCAGCGGAAGTGCCGATTCCACCGACACCATCGTTGAATCCCTCTCCAAGGAATACGAACGGGTCAGACTCCTCCCACAGAGATCCAGAGAAGGGAAGAACTCCGCCATCAACCTCATTCTGGAGACCAAATCCACAGAGGTGATGGTGTTGCTCAATGCCGACAACGTCTTCGAGAACGAACATTCGTTGGAAAGATTGGTGGAACCCCTCCATGACCCCAAGGTCGGAATGGTTGGGGGCCATCCGATACCCACCAATTCAGACAGAACGGTTTCCGGATTCACCGTACAACTGATGTGGAGGATGCATCACCACGTAGCCATGCAATATCCAAAAACAGGAGAGCTCATCGCATTCAGGGACGTCGGTACAAGATTGCCCACGGACATGCAATCCGATGAGGACATCCTGCGCATGAGATTGGAGGACAAGGGATACATGACCGTGTACGCACCCGAGGCGACACTTCTGAACCACGGCCCGGACACCGTCAAGGACTACATCAAACAGAGGACGAGGGTCAACATAGGCGAACTGTACCTGAGGAGGAAGTTCGACTATCACCTGCCGACACACAACTACAGGATCCTTCTCAATGCTCTCTTCTCATCCATCAAGGAGATGGGGTACCACCCCCTCAGGACAGTATCCGCCGTCATCCTGGAACTGTACCCCAGACTGAAAGCGAAGCTCCATGTTAGTGCGGATAAGGGGGACATGAACGTCTGGGACATGGTCGCCACCACCAAGAAGCTCTGATTCCATAGTACACGATCGGGACAAAGTACCAACAAAGTACCAATTTCATACCAATTGGTACATTTATATATTCAATATTCAATAGATATGCATGAAACGTCCGATGAATCCCCCCAATATACCGATTCTTCTTAAAGAAGAGAGGAATCACAAGGACATCCTGTCGTTCGAAGTCGGGGATTATGCGGACAGATTCAACAGGCAATACCTACATTGGTCCGAGGTCAGATACCGCGATACCGGAGACTTCGAACCGGACATCATATGGGCACGGATGAAATTAGCCAGGCTCGATAATGCAGAGACGCTGAACCTGGGTTCATTTGACATCACATTCAACATAACCAATGGAATCCAGCGCCTGTTACACATCTTTGATTCGAAATCATCCGTAGGTTTTGTACCGTTCGATCGTGTAGATTCCAAAAAACGTATCATACACTCCATCAGTTCGATGATGGAGGAATCCATAGCGTCCAGCCAGATGGAGGGTGCGGTCACAACGACCAAGGTCGCTAAGAAATTGCTACAGAGCAATAGGGCGCCCCGTGACAGGTCGGAACAGATGATCATCAACAACTATCGTGCAATGCAAACGATCCATGAAAGGAAGGATGAACCTTTGACGAGAGAACTCATCCTGGACATACACAGGATCGTTACACAGGATACCTTATCCGAAGAAGATGTGGGAAGATTTCGTGATAATGACCTCGTGGTGGTTGCAGACCCTTTGGACGGAACGGTATACCATGAACCCATAGAGAAGGACCTGATCGAAAACACCATAGACGAACTGTGCAGATTCGTCAACGATGAGGATCGCTTCATACACCCTATAATCAAAGGCATTCTGATCCATTTCGCCATCGCATACATCCACCCTTTCGAGGACGGGAACGGACGCGTAGCAAGAACACTGTTCTACTGGTACGAGATGAAAAAAGGATACTGGTTGATGGAGTATCTATCGATATCCAAATGCATAAAAGCCCACAAGGGCAGATATTCCAACGCATATCAATTTGCGGAATCGGATGACAACGATGTCACATACTTCATAAACTTCAATCTGGACATATTGATGGAATCCCTGAACATGTTCACAGAATATCTGGAGCGTAAGCTCATCGAAAATGACGATATGGTGGAATATATCAAAGGCTCCCGTTTGAATCTCCGTCAGAAGACAGTGATGAACGACATGATCAGAGAGGGGTCCGACATCTCCGTCCAATACCTTATGAACAGATATGCGGTGAGTAACAACACCGCGCGTTCGGACATCGATACGCTTCTCAAGGCAGGTATGATCGAACCGGCCGGTAAGGACGGGCACAGGATCCTGTACGGAGTGACAAGGAATATGCAATCATCGAACCGATGAGAATACTTACACGATCAGTCGGTCATCGAATCCGGATCGTAGACTCATGACCCATCCAATATCCAATCCACGGCATCATTGAACGTGAACTTCTCCGAAACACGGAGCGTATTGCATCCTAACCTCTCTCCGAACTCCATATCCGAATCACTGTTACCGATCATGAATGAGTTCCTCACATCGATGTGGTACTTCTTCACCGCAGCGATACCCATTCCGATCTCGGGCTTCCTGCATCCGCAACCATCATCGGGATGATGGGGACAGAAGAATATGTCGTCCACATGACCTCCCTCCGACGAGATGTCATAGAGCATTTTCTCATGCACCTTCTCCAGAACGGATTCGTCGAACCTACCTCTTCCTATTCCGGACTGGTTGGTCACGATGATGACGAGATATCCTGCATCGTTCAACCTCTTTATGCTCTTCGGGACACCTTTGAACAGTACCAATTTGTCGGGATCGTCACAGTATGGCACATCCTTGGCGATCGTATCGTCCCTGTCGATCAACACCGCCTTCCTTCCGAACATGTTGCGTTCGATCAGACCGCACATCATATGGCCCGCAACGAGATAACCTTCCTGGATGTGGGGCGTCTCCTTCGAAGGAATGATGATGGCATAATCGGCCATATCCTTCATCGCACCGCCATCACCGGTGAACGAGACCGTGATAGCACCAATATCCTTCGCCTTCTCGAATGCCAGGATGACATTCTTCGAATTACCGGATGTGGAAAGGCCTATCACCACATCCCCTTTCCTAGCGAATGCCTCGATCTGTCTGGAGAACACGATATCGTATCCATAGTCGTTACCGACCGCAGTTATCGGAGCTACGTTGGACAGGCATACACCGGGCATTCCCGGCCTATCGAAAAGATACCTTCCCGAAAGTTCCGCGGCGAGATGCTGAGCATCCGCGGATGACCCGCCGTTGCCCATGAAGAAGACCTGGTTGCCCCTACGGATCGCCTCCGTGATGACATCCGCTACCTCGATGACCTGCGATGCGTCCAATCCGGAGATCGTCTCCGCAGCAGTCCTGAACTCGTGTTCCACAATCCCTTTCATACGATGGTCCTCCAACTATGTGCCCCGTTGGGCTCGAACATGAAATCCGTGACCCTGGCACCCCATTTAGTCAGTTCCTTGGCGACCTGATGCTTCTTATCGTACTCGCAGATAAAGTACATGAATCCCCCGCCCCCCGCTCCGGAGACCTTTCCGCCGTACGCACCATTGGCTATCGCCGTCTGGTACATTGCATCGATCATAGGATTGGAGATCTTGCTGGAGAACCTTTTCTTATGAGCCCACGACTCACCGAGAAGACGTCCCACTTCGGGGATGTTGCCATGTACCAGCTTATTGGAAAGCTCCATGGCCAACTCCTTGGCCGCATCCAATGCATCCTCGTTGGAACCCTCCTTGAACGATTTGACCTGAGAATCGATTATGCCTGCGGACTCACGTGACTTCCCTGTATAACAAAGCAAAGAACAATACTGCAACTCGTCTATCGTATCGGATGATATGCTCAAGGGAATCACATCCACACCATCGGCCCTGAACTCCATCCTGTTGAATCCACCGAATGTGGCGGCATACTGGTCCTGTTTGCCGCCCTTGAGACCGAGGACCTCCCTTTCAAGATGATATGCCAATGCCGCAATCTCGTGTTTGGTCATATGGATGTCCTGCCACGCGGTGACCGCCTTCAATATGGCGATGATGACTGTAGACGAACCTCCAAGACCGGAACCCGGCGGTGCCTCGGAATGGATGAACATGTCAAACCCATCCTTGATATCGAAATGATTGGCAACGGCCTTGGCCAGATCCAGATTTCCATCATACCTCAAAGGGCCCCCGTCCAAAGGTGCCTCGAACGTCCCGTAGTCCAAAGAGCGTATGGAAAGACGATTGGAGTCGTTCGGAAGTATGGAACAATAAGCGTACCTGTTGATTGTAGCGTTGAACACCACCCCTCCCTTCTGGGATGCATACGGTTCAACGTCCGTTCCCCCACCCGCGATTCCGATTCTGAGCGGGGCACGGGATCTGACGATTTCCTGTGCCATCGATATTAAAAGAGTACTGCCGTATTTATCTGTTTACTAGTTAAAATGTAGAGAATGTATGACAGGGATTGCGATCATGATTATTGAATTAACGATTCGAGTAACAGACCGCATGATACACAATAAAACGTACTCGCGCATGTGCCAGCAACGGAATACGACTCCTTGGTGCTGATTTAAATATAATAAAAGAATATCGCACAGTCATGGCAGACAAAATTTGCTCCTCATGTGGAGTCAGGCTCCAGGGACGTGCCAGCACGACCTTCAAGTGCCCCAGCTGTGGCGCAGAAGAGATCGGAAGGTGCCCCCAGTGCCGTGACCAGGGCGTCAAGTACGAGTGCAAGAAGTGCGGATTCGTCGGACCTTGAATAGGTGGTTCTAATGGGACAGATCTACGCAGTCTACGAGCTCTTCCCCGAGAGCACCGAGATCGATCTCCAGGGCGTCATAGCAAAGGTCCCCGAGGTCATCCCCGCAGCGGTCAAGTTCAACGACGCTGACACCAAGATCGCTCCTGTCGCATTCGGACTCGAGAAGGTCATCGTCGCATTCATCATCGATGACTCCGACGAGGGTGCAGGTAGCAAGCTCGAAGAGGCACTCCTCGGAATCGAGGGAATCGACAACGTCGAGTGCACTCAGAACACCGTCCTCTGATATTCAGAGGATGAAACACTTAGAATCCTGAAGGGGTTCAATCCCCTTCTCGAATGATACATTTCTCACAGATACCTGAACAGAGTTGCGATGGCCCCTTTACAAAATGAGGGGGCGATCTTCATGACTTCCTTCCTATCTCCCTCGTTCAACAACCTAATCATGAACGGTAGGTACACCATGAACAGGATAAGGAACCAGATGATTATCGACATCCACGTAGGCTCCACAACAACATACTCTGATAAGAAATCCATCACAAGGTAACATACGGACATCACCGCATATCCGAGAAATACCGGGAATAAGTAAGCCCATGGACGTGCACCGATCAACATGGTAGAATACACCAGTATAGTCAGACTGAGCATCGATGTGGAGGCTGCCCAAGCAACGATCACCCCTGTGGAACCCATGTCGAAGACCTCCATCATTACAATGGCTGAAACCACATTGATAGCCCCGAAGAACAAGGTCATCACACATACCTGTTTCACCTTGAGATAGATGATGGTGATGTCATCCACTATTGTGGATACTATGTACACCAATTCCGCAAGATATGCGATCGCCACTAATTTGGACAAGTCAGAATACCCATCCCCCACCCAAGCACCCAGGATCTGAGGGCAGAACACGAGTACGAATGCTATTGGGAAAGAACATAATAAAGACACGATCTTCAGATAGCTGCTGGTCACATCGATCATCACCTGTGGATCCTTATCAGCCTGCACACGGTAAATCAACGGAGAGATAATCGCGGTTATGGAGAAGCAGGCCGTGTCCAACATGGATATCATGTTGGTGACAATGGCAAAGCCACCACCGATCACTGAACCTAGATACAGATTGGTGAGAATCAGAGAAATCTGGATGAATAGAAGCTTTCCAAGCTTCTTCAAAATGGTCCATGCACCCAAGGAACCGATCTGTCTGAAAAGTATCGGATCATAATACTTACGATCCACCTCCATCCCAGGATACAATCTCCTACTGTAATGACGAATCAATAGGAAGAATAGGAACGCGGAAACCAGATATGCGAACCCAACCTCAATCAAAGAAGGGGTGGAAACACAGAACAATAGTACGATCAACAGAACCTGTACCACGATGTAGAAGATTCTTATCGCATACAGGATGTACAATTTGTTCACAGCATAGAATATGGAATTCATGGCGGAACAGTATGTAACGATGAGTGTGGACAACAACATCAGACAGAACATCATCTGTACATCGAATGCTGCAGTACCTGAGATGTTGAACATATAAGGTGAAAGGAATGCAAACAGCAGAACTACGGGAATCAACAACAGTTGATTCCTACCGATTCCGAACAATGCGGTATTGTATGTAACGATAATTTTGTCCGAATCGTCGTCCTCGAAGGACATCATCACATATCTATAACAGGCCGATACCAAGGAATCGGAGATTATCATGATGTAGGAGGACATTGCCGTGGCCAATGGGATTAGGCCGTACGTGGCGATACCTAGAGTATCGATGTAATACGGGACCATCAGGACACCGATGAGGGCCGTTACCACCGTGCGCACGATATTTATCGTGGCATTGAGGGAAGTACGTTCCCAGAATTTAGAATCCTCTGCCATCGGCATATGATATATCTCGACGATTTAAAACATAAGACGTAACTATTACGGTGTCCGATAATTATTCCTCGAGAATGACCTCTGCGATGGCCCCTATCGTGGAATCTCAGAGATGTCGACCGAGATCACGTCCCGCCCCTATTGGAATTGCCGAACGCTGTAGAAATGACCCCAAATTATTTGTGTAGCGATGGTTGTTGCTCATTTATCAGGTAAGAAGGAGGTTGTGTAGGTGGATTTATTTGTGATTAGCGGAGTTACGGGGATGACAGGCAATGAGCTTGCCAGGATGATCATATCTTCCGGTCACCGTGTGATCGGATTTGATAATTTTTTCGCATCCTCCATCGATGTGATACAGGATATCCTGCACCACCCTCAGTTTACGTTTTTTGAATACGATCTAAATGATGCGGATCAGATGGATTCGTTGAAATCGGAAGTATCCATGGCACAATCCGATTGTGAAAGGACCATATATGTGAATTGCGCAGCTGTTGTTCATACGGAATATTTCTATAAGGTCGATTTCACCTTTGAAACGAATGTAGTGAGCATGCAGAGATTCCTGGATCAGGCGATCGACGTCCATGCAGATATTTTCATCAATTGCTCCACATCGGAGGTATATTCCATGGAATCGTATCGCGATGGTGGGGTTAGGGAAAGTGATTTCGTCTCATTGGCCACGGTGGAGCACAGTCAAAGGACCAGTTATGCTACTGGGAAATTGTTAACGGAATTTATTACAAAGGATGCTGTGGACAAGGGGTTGATCAAAGCGTGTTCGATCAGATTTGCAAACGTATACAGTAAAAATGAACGGTTTGCTAAACATATCATCCCGCACGTAATACACTCCCTATCTTCCGTTGGAGCCGTGACATTGTTGGAGAATTCCAAAAGGACGTATCGTACATTCTTGCACAATATCGATAGTTGTTCTGCGGTTTTACATTTGATAAATCATGAATGTGCATTGGATGGGACTGTGTACAATGTAGGTACCGATGAAGAGATCCATATTTTGGATCTGGTAAAGTTGTGTGCGGAAGAAATGGGCATTTCTAACCCTCCTATATATTTTGAGGGATCCAGAGCATCGGATCCGGAAAGACGTTTGTTGAACACGGAGAAGATTCGTAAGAAAACCGGGTGGGCACCCCGTATCTCCTTGAGGGAAGGTATTCGCATGTGTATAGAAGAGATTGAGAAATGAATGGGTGCATAGAACACTGACAGGATCAAGGCGAACTCCATGGGATTCTATGCCATAAGGGGCAATTCGGTCATAGAGTTCCCTCAACACTCCAAAGTGGAGGACAAGTGCATGTTCCTTGAACGGTAAGAAGATGGAACGATGAACGTCCGATCGTGATGATAACAGACAATTGTAGAGTCCACCATTCCAAGAAGGTATTGGCAAAGGCGGAATCTCTGGACATCCATCTGGCGTTATTACCTCCATATTCTCCGCAGTACAATCCGATCGAGTTCATTTGGAAGTCTTTGAAAAGATTTGTGTCCAAGACCTTCTATCGTAACCGCGACCATATGACTGCGGATCTCGAGGAAGCGTTCATGGAGGCCGCCTCCTCCCGCTCGTACGCTGAGAACTGGATCCCTATTTTTTATCCAGAATTATTGAAAATAGTTAGGTAAGATACTATAAAATGTGATGACCCCTAAGACGCGGTTGACCACCCAGTCTCAGTTCGGACCTCCTTCTCAGGCTCCAGACCCTGGGTTTCTTGAACATATCGGTGGACGGAGGTTTGGAACTGTTGGAGGAGTCCATGTTGACCCTGCGTTTCAACTCCGAGATCCCATCTTGGAGTTGGAGATCATGATTCCTTTGGTCTCCAGGACCTTCCTGAAGACCTCAATCTCGAGTCTGCGGATTCTCCCCTTCAACTCAGAAACATCCTCATCGGAATGGACATATTCCTTGAAATCCGCTGTGGAATCCTTGTTTACGACCCTTTTCCTGTGACTCATTCTTGTTCCCCTTGTACGCTGATGCGCGGTTGGTCGCGCATATACATCCATGATACATGGACTCCCATCACCATGGTTCGAGAAGATGATTGGAAATCGTACGGATTCTCCAGAATTCGCGGGAGAAATGATCGTGAAGTGCGGATAAGGGTCCAAAGTCGATCTCAAACGATCAGTGAATCAAAAGAGAGGAAAAGGGGGTTCTGAATAATTACCATAAGACAATGGTAAGCGTCACTACGGCTGATTAAATACTGAGAATGTATCGCAATGGTATGCAGTTGGATAAAGAGAGGTTTTACCAATGCAGTCGTTGTCCAGATGACTACGTATCCGGGAAATACTTCTTTGGAACGATTGGCCGTTTCTTTGCAAGAATCCTTATAAGAACCCCATTCACACCGAATCAAATCACCTGGTTCTGGGGAGGTCTGATGGTCATATCCTCTCTTTGCTATGCGGTTGGGGAATACTGGTTCTCCGTAACGGGAGGCGTATTGTGGATAATCGCATATTCTTTGGATTACACAGATGGGGTGGTGGCCAAATACAAGGAAAAGAAATCTGCCAGAGGCGCATACCTCGACATGATAATCCATCGTGTCACATATCCATTATTGATGTTCTGTATAGGGTATGGAGCATTCAGGGCTGGGGACCTGGGGCCCTTCCAATTCAATTGGTTCAAGGAGATATATTTTGTATTCTTCGGAGTGGCTGCAGGAATCAGCATGTCCGTATTCATGGACATCACCCCGTTGTATGAGAAATACAAGGTTGGTGACAAGACGTTCCAGGACGGTCACGGAAGTCTGACCGTTGAAGGAAATCTGTTCAAGAACAAGAAGACATTTGAGACACTCATGAACTTCAACCCCCTGGTGTTCACGAACATGATGATCCTGCTTCTGGTGTTCGCACTGATCGATCAGATGGGACTGTTCATTGTAGTATTCGGAACAGGATATAGTCTAGCAACCATCTCTCGCATATTGATTGTATACAGAGACCTCTAATTAGACGAAAAGGGACAACATGACCTCAGAATCTGACATGAATACAATCCACAAGATACTCTTGGAGATGATGAATGATCTGGTGGACACCTTCGAAAGGAATAATGTACCCTATTACCTCAGCGGAGGCTGCGTATTGGGGGCACTGAGACATAAAGGATTCATCCCCTGGGATGATGATATCGACATCGCCGTGTTCAAAGAGGATATCCCAAAACTCGACAAGGCATTGTCTGAATTGGACCCTAGGAAATATGAATATCAGAAATCATTGACTGGATCATACACCAGAGACTACTATTACGTGTCGAGGATAGGCACCACATACATCACGGACACCGCCAGAAACAGGGCCCAAAGGATATCCATCGAGATACATATCCTCCACCCAGTACCAGATGGAAAAATAGCACTGTCCATATATCACGGATTGATGAAACTGTTCATGTGGGAATCCAGGATCGGACAAAGCGTGGATCCCAAAATAGGCAAATGGATAGTATCTTTGATGAGGATGCAAAGTGTGATCATGAACCTCATGGAGGGAAGATCATCCAAAACGTACTATGAACCCCGTAATCAATTCTACAAAAGGGACTATCTGAACAAGGACGTGTACGGCACCCCAAAGGTACACGAATTCGAGGGCATGGCCTACAACTGTCCCGAGAAGGCAGAGGAGATGCTCACAAAATTCTACGGGGACTACATGACTCTCCCGCCCGAAGAAAAAAGAAGACCCAGATCATACAAGGCGTTATCTTTTGATATGGACTACTATGACTACATACAGGAGAACCGATCCAATGATGGATGATGCCATATACAAAGAGGATATCGAAACACTATCATCAAAGAAATACCCCTGGCACATTCTAAATGGGAACAGAATCCTGGTAACAGGTGCCACTGGGATGATTGGTTCCATCATTGTGGACACATTGGTGTCCGTCATCTCCAAAGGCTATGACTTCTCCATAACAGCCATGTCACGCGACATGGATAGACTAAATAATTCATTCGGACGCTATGAGAATCACAAACTAAAACTGATACCACACGATGTGAATGATCCAATTGAGGGGGAATATGACATCATATTCCATTGTGCCAGCAATACACACCCACTACAATATTCCAACGATCCCATCGGTACAATAACCACTAACGTGATTGGACTCAACAATCTCTTGAAGGTAAAATCCAAAGACGGGGGAAGATTCGTATTCCTCTCATCGGTAGAGATCTATGGAAACAACCGCGGAGATACGGAAAGCTTCGATGAGACGTATTGCGGATACATCGACTGCAACACGGTACGTGCAGGATACAACGAGAGCAAAAGACTGGGAGAGTCATTGTGCCAGGCATATGCCAAACAACAGGGTATTGACTTCGTCATCCCAAGACTCAGTCGCTCGTTCGGACCATCCTTGAAAAGGGATGATACCAAGGCATTATCCCAATTTCTGTTCAAAGCTGCCAAAGGAGAGAACATAGTCCTCAAAAGCGATGGTCTCCAAAGATACTCGTACATCTATTCAGCGGATGCAGCTGACGGTGTGTTCTTCACACTGTTCTATGGAAATAACAAGGAAGCGTACAACATTGCAGGATTCGATGGCACCCTGCGTGAAATCGCTGAAACCATATGCCAGATGTCTGGAGTCGGACTTGAGTTCGATACCCCCGAAAAGAGTGAAAAGGAAGGATATTCCACAGCCACGGTAGCGACCCTGGATATTGATAAAATATGTAGAAAAGGGTGGAAGCCAACATACAACCTGAAGGAATCCCTTCAAAGGACCTTGGCTTCCATGAAAGAAACGATTTAATTCCTACCTGTCCTGTTCAACAGGAGATCGAACATCTCGAGATCGTCACGTGTAGTAATCTTCAGGTTGAATGACGAACCTTTGGAAAAATAGATCGTTCCACCCAACTCCATCTTCAAAGTGTTGACATAGACCGAATCCGTTATTCCGACCCTCTCGGCCTCTGAATACAATCCATAGATATCATCGAATCTGTATGCCTGAGGAGTCTGCACCCTCATGACCTCCGAACGATCGATATTTACCTTTCCAGATATCCGATCCTCCGTCCTCACGATGGTCTCCTGTAATGGGATGGATGCACAACCATTCCCAAACTCCTTACATTTCTCGATACAATCCGTTATGATGGAGCCGTCTATCAGAGGACGAACGCCATCATGGACTACCACGATGTCATTCTTGTCAGCAATGTCCCCGATACCATAGACGCCGTTTCTGATGGACATCATATTGGAATCCCCGCCCTTTATGATCTTGATCAACTTGGTGATCCCAAACCTCTCCACATATGACTCCACTTCCTGCTCCCAACCATCCACACAGACAACACATATCTTGTCGATATCAGGATGATTCTGGAAAACAGATAGTGTGTACGCGAGGATCGGCTTGCCACGTACCTCCAAGAACTGTTTGGGTATGTGAAGGCCCACCCTCTGACCTACACCGCCTGCAAGAATCAATGCAACATTCACTGCATCACCTCAATCGAATTCATATCTCCCTCAGATATTTCATGAAATTGACCATATTTTCCTGAGATGAGGTGGTCGGCCTTCCGAGATCGGGCCTTGAACCTATCGCCGCATCCACTTCCACGAATGACGGGCCATCCATTGATCTGACGTCAGATAACACAACTGACAGTTCGCTCGGATTGCTCGCCTTGAAGACATTGGCATATCCGCAGGCTCTGGCTACAGAACACAGATCCGTCGTTACAGAGGAGGTCGGCATACCGCCAACGGATTCGTGAGCATTGTTGTTTATAACGACATGAATGAGGTTCTTGGGTTTCACAGAACCTATGACGGACATGGCACCCATATGCATGATCGCCGCACCATCCCCATCGATGCACCAGACCTTCACAGAAGGTTTCTTTATCGCCACACCGAGAGCAATGGACGATGCATGACCCATGGAACCAACAGTGAGAAAATCACGGGAATGTCCGTCGAAAGAGGCCTCACGAATCTCGAACAACTCCCGAGATGTCTTTCCGGTTGTAGAGATTATGGGATCATTACCGCTCATCTGTGTGATGCTACGTATGATCTCCTCCCTGAGCATCGATGCCTGACCCTCGTATCTGACGGATCCGTCAAAGGACAATGCGCCCTTCCTGACGACGAATGCCACCTGCCCCCCTTCCGAAAGAATCGTTCTCCACTCCGCCATACGGGAGACCACCTCCTCGGCGGACGTGTCGGAGGACAACACCATGTAATCGATGCCCATCACATCCAATAGGGATTCGGTGACCTTTCCCTGATAGATATGTTGTGGTTCGTCATGGACACCGGGTTCTCCGCGCCAACCTACAATGAAGATGCATGGGATGCCGTACACATCCTTGTTAAGCAAAGATGCAACCGGATTGATTATGTTCCCTTCGCCACTGTTCTGAAGGTACACTACGGGCACCTTTTCCGTAGCCATATGATAACCCGCGGCTATCCCGACGCAATTACCCTCATTGGCCGCGATGATATGATGGTTCGGATCGATACCGTATTCACACATCAGATAGTCACATAGGGCCTTCAATTGCGAATCCGGAACTCCTGTGAAGAAGTTTGCATCAATGGCATCTACGAAATCCTTTACATCCATCCCATCACCTACAACTCATCTATCAAAGATATAATGTCCTTGATTGGCATCAATCTGGAATCCACCTCGAGTGCACGATGATGTCTGAGGATCTCCTTGGCGGTCTCTGACATAGCAGGGAATGCGCTCCGGGTCAATTGATTGGCATATATCACGATGTTCACCTTGTGATCCGCCAACTCCTCTTCGGTCACCGAATTGTACGAGGTTGGAACGACCACAATGGGCGTGGTCTCATCCTTTTCCCTAAAACGGTCACAGAACTCCAGGATTTCATCAGGACTTTTCCTCCTACTATGGATCATGATACCGTCCGCACCGGCACCGACATAAGCATGTGCACGCTCCAACGCATCATCCATTCCCCTCTCCAGAATCAGACTTTCGATCCTAGCGATGATCATGAAATCGTCTGTCAACTGGACAGCCTTGCCTGCACGGATCTTCTCGCAGAAGCCCTCTATGGTATCCTGTGTCTGATCCACTTCGGTACCGAACAATGAGTTCTTCTTGAGACCGACCTTGTCTTCGATTATGACTGCGGAAACACCCATCCTCTCCAAAGAACGAACGATGTAGACAAAGTGTTCGGGTATCCCCCCTGTATCCCCATCGAAGATAATCGGTTTTGTGGTGACCTCCATGATGTCATCAATCGTCCTGAATCTGGAGGTCATATCGACCACTTCGATATCGGGCTTACCCTTGGCAGTGGAATCGCATAAGGAACTCAACCACATGGAATCGAACTGATCAAAACAACCATCATGCTCAATGACCGTCTTCTCGGCGATCAACCCCGTAAGGCCACTATGTACTTCCAAGGATTTGACTATCGGACGGATCTTGAGAAGTTGCTTCAACCTCTTACGTCTAAATTCGGGCATAGCCAATTTCTCATTGATCCTCTTATCGATTTTTCTAACATTCTCATTGAATGTGTATGGGACATCGATGACCTTTCCGCCATATTCGGAAAGAAGACTCACGACGTTATCCCTGATATGACTCAGGGGTTCCATCAACCAATTATCCCCATGGATGACATAGTCCGGTCTCAAAGTGTTAACAATCTCATCATAGAGAATATCCTTCTGTATCAACACCCCTTTGATCCCTGGAAGTGCCTCGACCATCCTCATCCTATCTTCGAAGGACACGGTAGGGAACTTGTTGTATCTGACCGTGGCCTCATCCGATAGAACACCCACGTAGACATCACCGTATTCAGCCGCTACCTTCAGGATATTGAGATGACCCTCATGGATGACATCCGTACTAAAACAAGTGTACACGATAGGCATTCATGCACCCCTGTACTTTTCGATGATTTCCGAAACGATTTGTCCTGCGACAATATCGATATCCTCGAACGGGACTTCCTTAGGCAAATCCGTACCGAACGCGGAACGCACCTTCTCCAACAGTTCATCCGTATACACTAACGACCCTCCCCTCACATCTTCGATACCATCGAGGTAAATGGAGGATCTGTTCTTAGAACGCATTTCGTCCAGTGAGAATACGGACTCATCGATGTACCCTACGGGGTCGTTGCCACTGCCATCGATTATGACGGGATATCCGCCGATCTCCCCGAAAGGACCTGGACAATGGAGCTTTACCTTCGAACCATCACGTATTGCGGACAATATCGCACGGATTATCTCGAAATTGCTGGATGCATTCATCATGTTGCGTTTCGCATCCGTAGGCATTGATATGCTACATCTGGAAAGGACGTCGGCCTTATCCAGATCCAACACCTTCCCACCATAGGTCGCAACGAACATCTGCTCCACACCTTCATCCTGACCTTCCTTGCTTATCACGACATCATGGAAGTGAGATGTGGCATAAGTCAGATCAATGTTCCAATAATCCTCAATACCACAGATCTCGGAGATCGAGTATTTGATCCTAGGTATCAAATGATTGATGTTCCCGCTTCCTAAATCCGGCGCGGTAAATCCTGCGGATTTGATCCAAGCATTTACGGCATCCGAATATGAGGTGTTGATCACAATTGCGTGAGATCCGGCATCGTCGTATGCCACCATTATGTTCCTGATGTATTTAATGGAAAGAGGCGACCATACCCCGTACGCACGAATGTTCTTCCAAGAGATGCTACCATACTTCAGACCGGCATAGGCACGACTGCTGTTGACAATGATGTCAGGATCGTACTCCTTCAGACAATCGGTGATCGAATCGACATCGTTGAGGTCTACATCGGACACCACTGTGACCCTATTCTTGATACGGCCCCTAATAAGCGCTGCCACTCTGACAATGTTCACATCGGAGACCATCTTGGCCTCATTACGACCAACTACGATGACCTCGATCTCCTCATCGTTAGATGAAGCAAGATAATCCAAAAGATAATTGCCCACACTTCCGAGGCCGATGATCATGATCCTGATTTTACGCTCCTTTGAGAGTTTCTTAATTACTGCCAATTTCTCATTGAAATCCATTTACCTCACCTCCGGAATCCTGTAATAGTCCTCTACTGTATTGCAATTGATCCATTCGGAAAACTTCACGATATGGATATCCTTGAATGTCTTTGAATCAAAATAATGCTGAATAAATCTGAGATTAGTGCCGCCCCATTCCTCCAAGGACATAGAATTCAAAATACGGGTGACCCGGGACATGTCAATGAATTTCCACACCTGTCCAGAATTGTATATCCCTGTGAAGTCACCCTCAATCCTCAAATGTGAATGGTTCGTATCATAGATGTAATGGATCCCATCATCCATATCCGTGTATAGTGCAACGGCCTTCTTTGCCAAAATGTCCTCGGAATTGACCGTGATCACATCCGAATCGGATTTGACTACCGACATGAATTCATCGGAACGTACCCAAAGATCCCCTTCCATGAACACCAATTGATTGAAACCGATCTCGAGTGCGGCTTTCAGACCCAGATACAAGCTGTATCCTGAACCAAGGTCCGAAAAACGCTCGTTATGGATGAGCACAATCTTAGAACGTACATCGGGAGGAAGATTATCCAATCCCACCCTCAATTCCTCGAACATGAATCCACCGACCAAAACGATACGATCGAAGTCAGGACACATCGTCACCTGCTTATACAAAAGTGAGTCGGTAAAATCATGCTCAAAGTAAAGGCTCTTATGACATGCCCTCCCAATCGAATTGGAGAATCTGGTAGATGTCCCTGCAAGAGTTATCAGAAGTATGTCCATCATACACCTCTTGAAATCCTTGAACGGTAGAAATCATCCACCGAACCGTCGAAATAAGATTGTTCGTCGCTGATATCGTACTCCGCCTTCATCATGTGCACATCCCCAGTAGCAAAATCCACAATTGCATACTGAGAACGGGAGTCCAAATTACGGGGCTGCCCCACAGAACCTGGATTCACAAAGACGGTTTTCTTCTTGTTACGAGTCTCCGGATTGTCACAAACATAAAATCTTTCGAAATAATGAGGAACATGTGAGTGTCCCGAGAAGACATAATCGAATGCACCATAGGCTTCATCGAAATCTGATGTGTCCAAGGTACCCCAAAGAGGGTCCGAAATGGATCCGTGTAGAGCCAGACACGATTTGGAACCGATTTTAAATTCAAACGTTCCCGAATGTTCCATCGCCTCCACCAGATATGTCATGGAATCTGAAGATAGTATATCCCTGGTATGCATCGCAGAGACCTTCCCACGATCCGAAGAGAATCTGTCGTACGTACGATTCATTATCGAATACTCATGATTCCCCCAGATATTACAGATTATATCCACATCAGACGATTTTAAAAGCTCTATGCACTCATTGGAACGCATCCCGTAGTCCACGAGATCGCCCAAGAGAATGCAACCGTCGACGCCAATCTCAAATATCGACCTCATGACCGAACGCAACGCATTCAGATTGCCGTGTACATCGGATAAGACCGCATACTTCACGGATCCACCTCCTCAAGAACATCGTCCAAATGATATTCGATTAGGTGGGTCGTACGCTCTTCCTCCGGTGGAGGGGTCATGTAATCCCCAAACTCGTCTGTCAGCATCATATCCCACTCCCTGGTAATCATGTAACAATGATCGTTTTCGAATTCGATGTCCATATGATCATCGAAACAACTAGCATCTATCAACTTCTTCCAAGTCGTGGTACGTGGCGTATATTTGTCCACTACGCCCTCCGTAACGAAATCCAACAATTTGGATGTGGCCCTATATAGGAAAAATATCGGGCGCATCATCAGATCATACTTTTCGTTACCTATCTGTCCATCTGAAATCACATGAAGAAGGGCATCGAAACGCATGAAGGCACCGTAGAATGCCCTGCGCACCATGGAACGAGGGTAAGGATATGCGATGAATATGTCTATGAACAGACCCTGGTGCACACGAGTGTTCTTGTACTTCTCTTCGATGGCAAGAGAATTGTTCAATTTCACTTTATAGTAGGTCCTCAACCAATCCTGGGTATACGGCTCCACAAGGGTGTACTTTTTCGGATCCAGCCCCTCTTTCAACGCCTGGACCATCCTCACCTCATAATCCCTATGAATCAGGACGTCCATATCATCATCCCATGGGATGAATCCCTTATGCCTCACAGCCCCAAGTGCAGAACCGAATGCCAAGGTATATGGTATTCCCGCAGTACGTAAGACAGCATCGAGGTCGTCCATCATCACCAATAGTGCACGTTGTACCTTATTCATGACACATCCCCTTTGACTGAAGACTACTGTATACATTATGTATAGAAAGATAGTATAAAATCCGCCCTATTCAAAAACGAAAAAAAACATACGGATACGACGGAAAATGTCGCATGGATGTGTTTTGAAAATAGAGGGGGATCCTCCCCCTCATTGTTTTCACTCGAACGCTTTGTAAGCGTCGGCGATGTAGCCGTCGTCCATCATCTTAGCGGTAAGTCCTCTGGACCTCTTGATCATGAACTCGGCCCTGTCGCGAAGCTCCTGCCTGGAGAGCTTGAGCCTTGCGACTCCCTGCTCCATGGCCTTCTCTGCGACCGCAACGGCCTCGCTGATGAAGACGTCGGTCTCGGACATGGTGGGGACGATGTAGTCGGGAGTGAGTCCCTTCCTCTCGGCACATGCTGCCAGCTCCCTTGCCGCTGCGATGCACATCTCGTCGGTGATAGTCTTGGCTCTGACATCGAGCACACCACGGAAGATCGCGGGGAATCCCATGGAGTTGTTGACCTGGTTGGGGAAGTCGGACCTTCCTGTCGCGAAGACCTTACATCCGTGCTCCTTGGCCTCCCAAGGCCAGATCTCGGGAATGGGGTTGGCGGTAGCGAAGATGACGGGGTCGTCGGCCATGAGGTCCACGTACTCCGGAGGAATAGTTCCGGGTCCGGCCTTGGATGCTGCGATGACGATATCGGCACCCTTCATTGCCTCCTTGAGTCCTCCCCTCTTTCCTGCTCCGTTGGTCTTCTCACAGAGTTCCCACTTCTGCTTGAACTGCTCCTTGACGTCATCCCTCTCGAGGTTAAGGATTCCCTTGGAGTCGCAGACACACATGTTCTGGGGCTTGAATCCGGTAGCGAGAAGGAGCCTGGAGATGGCGATGGATGCTGCACCTGCACCGACGACGGTGATCTGCGCCTCCTCCAACTTCTTTCCGACGATCTTCATTGCATTGATGGCACCGGCGACCTCAACGGTAGCGGTACCCTGCTGATCGTCGTGCCAAACGGGGATCTTGCAGTCCCTTCTGAGCTCATCGAGGATGTCGAAGCACTTAGGGTTGGAGATATCCTCGAGGTTGATTCCTCCGAATGAGGGTGCGATGAGCCTGACGGTCTCGATGATCTTCTCAGGATCCTTGGTGTCGAGACAGATGGGGACACAGTCCACTCCACCGAGGTACTTGAAGAGCATGGCCTTTCCCTCCATGACGGGCATTGCGGCCTCGGGTCCGATGTCTCCGAGTCCGAGGACACGGGTTCCATCGGAAACGACAGCGACGGTGTTCCACTTCCAAGTGTGCTCGTATACCATGTCGGGGTTCTTCGCGATGTCCTTACAGGGCTCTGCGACTCCGGGGGAGTACCAGATCGCGAAATCGTCGAAGTTCCTGACACATGCCTTGGGGACGATCTCAACCTTACCTCCGTAATACTTGTGGAGGACCATCGCGTCCTGTCCGGGCTTAGCTGCCTTCGCGAGACGCTCCTCGACTGTCATGTTCTCGTAATCGCTCATGATTTTCACTCCTATCTCCATGTCACCTTCTACGAAATCCGTAGAAAATGCACGGAATTTAGTAGCCACATCCGAACTGGCCTATATAACCGTACGGTGGGCATTCTACCCCTTGTAATCATATTGTAATATTTATATTGTACATAATATTCATATATGAATATTGCTAATATTATATCGTTAAAGGGATATCATGGAATGAAATGTCAAGGAACATCAACGTTCTCCTCATCGACGGGTACATAGACGACCCGGCGGCACTCGGGGTGCCACCATACATATCGCCAATAGTCAGGGCGATAGCGGGTGCTGCCATGGATGCGGGCGCCAAAGTGACGTATCTGACCATCGACAGTATCAGGAACGGTGCGGAGATCCCCGATGCGGATGTCAGCGTCGTGATGTCCGGCAATACTGTGCCGGGCAAGTACATCAGATCCATGCCCATGTCCGTCAAGGAATTGGAGAGGATATTCCCGAAACTCTCCGGATGGAGATTGATCGGAGGATCAGCCGCCGACACGAGGGTCGCCGAATCGTTCGACTTCGTGATCAGGAAAGACCTTGCAGCATCCCTATACGATGGGATGAACGGATTGGAAGTGAAAGAGAGATTCCGTACCATCGAAGAGTGGAACAGATGGATGGTCCTCGGTGCGGAGATAGTGACCCAGCACCCGGATTTCCCATACCCGTTGGTAGCTGAGATAGAGACGTTCCGCGGTTGTCACAGGTATAGAACCGGAGGCTGCTCGTACTGCATCGAACCGTTGAAGGGTAAACCGCTGATGCGCGCCCCGGAAGATGTGCTCGCAGAGGCTTCGAAATTGAGAGAACTTGGTGTTAGGAACATCCGCATCGGCGGACAGACCTGCATAATCTCATATGGGTCGGAAGATACGAACGACCCGCCAAGGCCGAATCCGGAAGCAGTGCTGGCACTGTTCAACGGCCTAAAGGATATGGGATTCGAGACCATCCATGTGGACAATGCCAATCCGGCCGCCATAGCCACATATCCCGAGGAATCCGGGAAGATATTGGAATGCATAGCGGAATGTTGTACTGCTGGTAACGTGCTGGCACTCGGAATGGAATCCGCGGACATCAACGTGATAACATCCAACAACCTGAACAGTACACCGGACCAGGTACTGACCGCCATACGTACCATCAACGAGATCGGTGCCGAAAGAGGGGAGAACGGTATGCCTAAGCTCCTCCCCGGACTGAACATGATCGCAGGGTTGGACGGAGAATCATCTGGCACATATTCACTCAACATGGATTTCCTCCGTAATCTGTTGGATGAGGGGCTCCTAATCAGACGCATCAACATACGCCAGGTGTTACCCATAAGGAAGGAGTTCAACGTCAAGGTCAATCCGAACAGATTCAAGAAGTTCAAAGAGGATGTCAGGAACGAGATCGATCACGAGATGTTGAAGAGACTCGTTCCCAAAGGTACGGTGTTGAAAGACGTCTTCATGGAGATACACGACGGCAACACCACGTTCGGACGTCAGATCGGATCGTATCCATTGCTGATTGGAATCCCATACAAACTGGAACTCGGAAGATCGTATGATATCGTGGTCACGGATTGGGGAATGAGATCCATCACAGGTATCGAGGATAAAGTGGACATAAACCACCTCTCGATGACATCATTATCAGGACTCCCGGGGATAGGCAAGAAGAGGGCATCCAAGATAGTCATGGCCCGCCCATTCACCGATCTGACACAATTGGAGAAGGTCATCGATGACCCACATGTGTTCAACGATCTGAAAGACCACATAACACTGAAATAATCATCATGACGATTATCACGCAGGACGATAGAACATGATAGGTTTCCTCGAATCCAGATACCCGTTCCTACAGAACGCACAGGTGGTGGCATCGGAGAACGGTGCAGGGATAGAGGAACTCATCTCCAGCGAAACGTTCGCTGAAGCAAGGTCCAGAGGTATGCAACGTGTCATGTCTGCCTTGGACAGGTCGGAAGTGGAATATGCCACCATGAGGACGGATGTGGACAGGATCGAGGAGATCATGTCATACCCCTATGCAAGGATCCTCGTATCGTGTGTCAACGACAAGTTCCTCACCAAAAGATACGCATTGGCCGAAGCGGTCCACATGAACAACCTGCTCGGACAGGAACCGTACGCAGTCGTGCATCAGATCGCATCCGAACTGGGTGTGAAGACCAAGGTCATAGATGACAAACTTTTGATGCACTTCAGTGATTACCTGAAATACAGTGCCAGGATCAAGAGTATCGAATGGAAGCTCGTCAACACCGAACTGAAGAACGGATATGTGGCACTCTCCCACGAGAGATTCGACCGTGTCCTTCAGAACGCACTCCAGGACAGGATAGAGTCCGAACTCCCATTGAATGTTCCGGAAGCGATAGAGAATGCGATAAAGAAGGACATCTCCGCAGTAGAGAATCATCTGGCAGCATCCAAGTCCAGATACAACACTGCATTCACTGGAGAACTGAAACCCGAGATCCTACCGCCCTGTATACGCACGTTGTTGTCCATGGCACAGAACGGAATCAACCTCCCACACAGCGGAAGGTTCGCCCTGGTGTCCTTCCTACACAAGATAGGATTAAGTCTTGAACAGATACTGGCACTGTTCGCTCAATCGCCGGATTTCGACGAGTCCAAATCGATCTATCAGATCAAGCACATCACCGGTGACCTGAACGGTACCGAGGGATACACCCCACCGGAATGCGGGACCATGAAGACGATGGGAATATGTTATGAGCCAGACGAGCTATGCGTACAGGATAGGATGAATCATCCGCTCAACTACTTCCGCATCAAGACCCGGGGCATGAACAGGCCCACAGACGGACAAACCAATCATTGAAACTTTCCATCACCGATAGGGAGCGTATTCCCAGACTGAAATCAAAACCCCCTTCTACTAACAATAACCAGACTCCTCACTGCCCTTCCATCTTGGAAAGGTTCCTCCAAGTGATGATTCCTCTCTGGATCGCTGTGATGTTTCCCATCAATGCGAAGTAGAGGATCATGATCTCCATCCAGAAAATCGTCCAATCTCCGATGGAGAATGCCTCGAAACCGACGAGACACATCACGAACTGGATGATGGGGAACAGCGTGGACAGTACGACACGGTCGGCACGACCCAACAGTCCAGCGTACAACCTGGGTGCTCCGACGGCCTGAGCCTGGGTACCCATGTACGACGTCAGGAGTACACCGACAAGAGCCAGCAATCCGATATAGATGTTACACCATGCACTGATGGCGACTCCACCGATCATGAATAGGTCCGCATACCTGTCGAACACATGATCCAGATAATCTCCCTTCTTGGATGCCTTACCGGAGAGTTTGGCGATCTTCCCGTCGAGCGCATCGAAATAACCCGAAAGGATCACCACTGCGGCACCGACCAACAATAGCCAGTGATTGTCCGGGCTGAAGTACATCAACACTCCGGAGATGAACGCTGTGATAAGACCCAGCCACGAGATGGTATTGGGATTCACATTGATCAGTTTCTTGGCAACGGGCGTCAACAGGAAATCGATCCTTGCCCTCTGAGTATCTAGAACCATTTGTCCATCTCCTCTGCCCAAGAGACATCCTCGGGCATATGTCCGATGATGTCCCCTTTCATAACACCTTCTATCTCGTCTGCGGTACGGACCACATCACCGTGCGTCGTATCGACGGCATATGTCGGAATACCGGAATCCACGGCCTCGAACAGTATGACATCCAACACCTCTGCCTGGATGTTCTCCCTCACCTTCTCCTCATCATAGCCACGTGCCTTCAGACGCGATTCCATCTCATCGGGATGACAGCGCATGACGATGATTATGTCGACGTCCATGAAATGGGAGAGGTGCCCCTCGAACATGATATCATCATATCTAGAAAGCGAATCGTTCAACCTCTCCACATCCACGTCGTACGTGTCACGATCGGCATCGTACTCCTCCCTAAGGCCATGGTCTTTGATGTACTGGGTCATATCGAGGACATCATATCCTCTCCCCCTCAGGACATTGGATACGGAGGTCTTGCCTGTGCCGGGGGTACCGGTCAACGCTATGCGCATCAGATCTCCCTCAGATAGGGATCCGCACGTTCCATCACCTCGTCGAAGGTGGGCATCGCGGTGAGCGCTCCGACCTCCTCCACGATGAACGACGCTGTAGCGGAGGCTATCAACAATGATTCGTGCTTGTCGTACCCGTTGTACAGGCCTGCATAATATCCGGCACGGAACGAATCCCCGGCACCTGTCGCATCCACGACCCTATTGGCCTCGACTACCGGGATATGGAACTTCTCCCCATCGATCATGGCCTCGGTACCCTTGGAACCGCAGGTACAGACCACCAATGGCTTGTCCACTCCATCGATGGAATCAAGACCCAGATACTTCAAAAGCGACTCGAACTCGTAGTTGTTCCCGAACAGGGAATCGGTGTACTGCATGGCCTCGTTCAGAAGCTCCGCGTTCCAGATCCTATGTGCCTCCTGAGCGGGATCCAATGATATGGAACCATCGATCTGGCTCATGCAATCGATATGGAATCTAGGTTCACCTGTGACGAAATGCACGTATCTGGACTTCGAAGCATTCTTCATCATCGGTATGCCCAACTTGGACGCACAACCGTGCGGACCCTGATAGAAAAGGACCTTCTGGGCCATATTGTCGTCATTGACCACTGTGGCCTGTGACGTGTCGTAACCCTCGACCTCGATCACCTCATCCACGATACAACCGGACTCGGAGATCTGCCTAAGGAACTTGGCAGGAAGATCCGTTCCCACGAACGCACATAACGCAGTGGGCACACCCAATCCGGCAGCATGTACGGCGACGTTGGTCCCGGTACCGCCCAACAGCGTGGTCTTCTCCACCACATCCTCGGTGGTGTTGTCCCTGGGGAAACGTGTGACCTTCACGATCTGGTCGATGGCGACATGCCCGTACACCGTGAGATACGGATCCATCTCAGGTTCCTTCCTGCCAACCGGTGATGTACGAGCGTTGTTCGTCCGTCAGCTCATCGATGGTCACACCCATCGCTGCAAGTTTGGTCATAGCGATGTCCACATCGATGGAGTCGGGTTGCGTGAAGACCTCGGCCTTCATGTCCTTGTAACCGTTGACAAGGTACTCCAGACTCAATGCCTGTACTGCGAAGCTCATGTCCATGATCTCCGCAGGGTGACCCTGTCCGGCCGCGAGGTTCATCAACCTTCCGTCGGAGATGAGACAGACCTTCCTTCCGCCCTCGAACTCGTACTCATCGACGAATTCCCTGACACGGCGGACATTCTTCGCAAGCTTGTCCAAAGCTACCTTGGAGATCTCGTTATCGAAGTGACCCACGTTACCCATGATACAACCGGACTTCATCACCCTGAGGTGCTCCTCCCTGATGATGTCCTTGCACCCGGTGACGGTGATGACGATCTCCGCGTCCTTGACGGCATCGACCATCCTCTTGACCTGGAAGCCATCCATCTTGGCCTCGATGGCCTTGATGGGATCCACCTCCGTCACGGTGACGTTCGCTCCGAGACCCTTGGCCCTCATTGCGACACCTTTACCGCACCAACCGTAACCTGCAACGACGAGACTCTTTCCGCTGACCATCAGATTCGTAGCGTTCATCCATCCATCGAATGTGGACTGTCCGGTACCGTAACGATTGTCGAACAGGAACTTCATCTTGGAATCGTTCACCGCCATGACGGGGAACTTCAACACACCATCATTGGCCATCGCCTTGAGACGGATGACCCCAGTGGTGGTCTCCTCGTTAGCCCCCTTGATATTGGGAAGGACATCCTTCCTGGAGGTGTGCAACATGGTGATCAGATCGGCACCGTCATCGATGATGAAATCCGGACCCATGTCCAGGACCTTGTTCAGATTGTCGTAGTACTCCTCGGAGGTCTCGCCCTTCTTGGCGAATACCTGGAGACCGTACTTCTCACGGAGTGCCAATGCGACGGAATCATCGGTGGAAAGGGGATTGCAGGAAGCCAACCTGACCTCCGCTCCAGCCTCCTGGATGGCAACGGCCAGGATACCGGTCTTCGCCTCCACATGCAAGGCCATTCCCACCTTCAATCCCTTGAAAGGCTGTTCCTTTCTGAAGCGTTCCCTGATCGCTGACAGTACGGGCATGTGCTCCTCGGCCCACGCGAGCCTGAGCGTTCCCTTTTCCAGAAGTTCGGTATCGACCATCTTATGCCTCCTTGCGAAGAGTGTCACAGATACACTCTATGAGATCCATGCGACACATCTTGTTATCGTAGGATTTTATTATTTCGTCTATGGCGGAATCGTTCCCTCTCAATTCCTCCACAAAGTTGGATATATTCTCCAATGCACGGGTCATCTCGTCACAGATCGAGACGGTGGCGGACTTGGATGTTCTCGACAACGGGTTGAGGTCGATGGAGATCACGACCTTACCCATACCAACCAACGCCTGTGCCCTGTCCCCGTCCTCGATAGGAACGACAATTACATCACAATCGAAGATCCCTTCCTTCGTACACAACGCACGTGCGTGTGAAAGTCCAGGAATCCTCTCGTCGGGATTGCGACCCAGAACGTCCTTGGCGCCCTCGGACTCCATGTACGAGATCAACAACTCCATCCTCTCCTCCGTACGGTGGAAGATATTAACCTCCATCTTCGCGGGAACGGTCTCCGTCAGACGGATGAGGTTCTTCGCATCCAATGCGGCTGCGTTACCGTTGACACATACCACAGGATTCCTTGCTTTGAGGAGGAACGCGGCAGCGGTCCTCTCCGCCCTGAGGGATGGTTCCAGGGACCTCTCGCCCATCATGTAATCGTATGCCTCTCCCCTTCCGTGGGAGATCAGACCGGTGGGATTGACCAATCCCCTCTCTACGGCGTCCGCCAACCTCTCCCTGACCATGAGGGATTTGTATCTGGGGTGATCCTCTGGGATGCTCATGGTCGATGGTAAGTACATACAGACTATAACGATTGTCAGAAGACACAGAATCATATCGTACCCATACAGGTCGATCCGATGGTGAGACATCAGGGACAGGACATGGAAGGAGGTCGTAATCACACCGCGGGAGGCGAGTGTTAATATCTGTACCCATATATCCGACCATCATGCCACACATCCGTATCGTGCTCGTCGGCCCCAAATACGAGGGGAACATCGGAGCAATCTGCAGGTCCATGACCAATTTCGGACTCGACGACCTCTATCTGGTGAACCCCTGCACCATCGGAGTCGAATCGTACAGGAGAGCGAAGCACGGTTCCGACATCCTCGACAACGCCAAGGTCGTCGGTACCATCCGTGAAGCGATCGAGGGATGCACGATAGTGGCAGGTACTTCCGGCGTGACCACAATCGGGGACAGGAACTTCAACCGTGTACCCCTACCGGTGAAGGAGTTCGCGACCAAGGTCAAGGACTTCGAAGGGAACATCGCCATCCTCTTCGGTCGCGAGGACGTGGGCCTTGTACAACAGGAACTGGAGAACTGCGACATGTTGGTCTCGGTCCCCACCAGCAGTGAATATCCCATCCTCAACCTGTCCCATGCAGCCACGATCGTCATGTACGAACTGTTCGACGGAGAGCTCCACGAACCGGTCGTCGCATCCACTGAGGACAAGGAACGTATGTTCGACATGTTCGAACAACTCATGGAAGCGGGAGACTATCCGGAACAAAGAAGGAAGGATACCACGGTCATGTTCAGGAGACTGATGGGTCGTGCGGTCATGACCAACAACGAGTTCAGGGTGTTGATGGGCGTGTTCAACGACGCCGTCAAGACCATAAACGGTAAGAGAAGACCATTATGACACACGGTTACGTGTGTACTCCCTGACCGCATTCCTTATTGCATCATCTATCGAGATGGAGTCCCCGTCCCTGACGAGCTCCTCCAACTGGATCATATTACCCTTCGGAAGGTCTACGGTCACCTTCTGAATGTTCTCCGGAGAGTAGAACTTGCCCAGGAATTCATCCAACGCGGACTTCACCACATCGGTCATGGTATCGAACTTCCCGGAATCTATGAGATTCTGGATAAGAAGGAGTTGCTCCTTCGTTATGCGGATGGTAACTCTCTCCGTCGACACCATGTTACTGTCCGACGAATGTTTGCCAAGGATATATGGATGATGGGTCTGGAACCTGAGTGCATATCGACTCGAACCCTGTCCGTGAAGGGTCTGTTGAAAAAGTACGTCATATGGTATTGAATTTTCAACCTGAATTGCATCCTCGATGATACTGACAGACCTCGGAGTCTAAGGGCCGAAAAAAAGACCGATATCATGAAACATACATAACAACCACAGTACACTTATGAACCTGTACCGATTCCACCATGTAACATCGGGATAGGACAGATAGACGATGTCCCGACAGGTGATCCTATGAAGAAAGGACTGATCCTCGAAGGCGGCGCGATGCGCGGAATGTTCACTGCAGGAGTCATGGACGTCATGATGGAGAACGGTATCGAGTACGACGGTGCCGTCGGAGTTTCCGCAGGTGCCGTTTTCGGATGTAACTACAAGTCCAAACAGATCGGACGCGTACTCCGCTACAACACCAAGTTCTGTAAGGATAGAAGATACAGCGGATTGTACGCTTGGATCACAGACGGTAACATCTTCAGCAAGAGATTCTGCTATGACATCGTGCCACAGAAGTACGATATCTTCGACCTGGAAACATATGAGAACAACCCAATGGAGTTCTGGGTGGTGACTACGGACATCGATACCGGGGAGGCATACTACCACAGATACGACTCCTATGACGATCATGGATTCGAATGGCTTCGTGCATCCGCATCCATGCCATTGGTATCCCAGATAGTGAGGATCGATGACAGGAGATTCCTTGACGGAGGCATCTCGGATTCGATCCCGTTAAAGTTCTTCGAAAAAGAAGGGTATGACAGGAACGTGGTCGTCCTCACACAACCCCGCGATTATAGGAAGGAGAAACCCGACATCAACGGGCTGATCAGATTCAAGTACAGAAAATACCCCAAATTCCTCGAGACCCTGGAGAACAGACCTAGGATGTACAACGAGGAATTGGAGTACATCAAGAAGAGGGAGATGGAGGGTGACGCATTCGTCATCGCACCCAAGACACCTCTGGAGATCAAGAAGGTCGAGAAGGACCCGGAAGTGCTGAGAAAGGTGTACGAACTCGGAAGGGAAGCCGCACTCGAGAGACTCGATGAACTAAGAATGTACCTCGAACTGGACATGTAAAGCGGATCCGACTAACCTGACGTTGAGACCCCCAACTCCCTCTCTGATATTGACTTATCATAATAACATCCATGACCAATATCCGAACATCCTCTGAATGATGAATCTTGATACAGGTTTTTGAATACCACGCAGTAAATCTACACGACCCTATCCTGTAAACTCACACAAATACAGAAAAAATATAGGTTGGGGAAAGGGTTTTGATTGCCTGATCAACCGTAAAGGTTCATCCGAACAATGCGCTGAGACCGGCGGCTGCCTCTTCCTCAGAGACAGTCTCTTCCTCGGGCTCCTCTGCTGTTGCAGGGGCTGCCTCTGCTGCTGCGGGTGCGGCTGCTGCTGCGGGAGCTGCTGCCATGACGGATGCGGAAGCGATTGCCTCTGCAATGTCGACACCCTCGAGGGATGCGGTCAGTGCCTTGATCTTGGCTGCGTCAGCCTCTACGCCGGCTCCAGCGAGGACTGCTGCGATAGCATCCTCGGTGATGTCCTTGCCAGCTGCGTAAAGGACCATTGCGCTGTAGATGTACTCCATTGTATTCAACTCCTAATTTATCCGAAAAGTGCGGAGAGACCAGCTGCGGCTTCTTCCTCGCTGACCTCTTCTTCCTCGGGCTCCTCTTCGACTACCTCAGCTGCGGGTGCTGCAGCGACGGGTGCGGCTGCTGCTGCGGCACTAAGCCTTGCAGCGATGCTGTCGTTGCTGTATCCAGCTGCCGATGCGACGGACAGCATCTGTGAGTCTGCCTTCGCGAGGAGCATCTCTATGTTCTCTTTGGTTGGTATCGCGGCTGAAATAGAAAGGCCCATTGCCTCCCTGAATGCCTTCTGCAACAGCGGTACGATGGTCTCCTTTGCAGGATAGACGATCGAGACTCCGAGTGCACGGGCATTGAATGCAGCCGTAGCGAACATGTCTCTGTAGTAATTCTCAGGGATGTCGAGAATGCTCTTGGTGTAGATGGTTCCGTCCTCGTAGGCGGCCCTAAGGTCCATTCCCACGATCATGGGCAGAATCTCCAACTTGGGGAGCATTGCCGCGACGTTGGCGGGGAAGGGTTCACCCTCCTTGACCAAGGTCGTATCCTTGTTAATTACGATCTTTCCGCCTTCGATCTTGGCGGGAAGACCCAATTTCTGAAGGTCACCGATGATGGGTCCGGGACCGAAGGGGGTGGGTCCCTTGGGAACCACTATGTCGTAGGGAGCAAGCTCTCCGGGCTTTGCAGCCGCGGCAGTCTTAGTGGACTCGAGCTTTGCGAAGAGTTTGAACGGGTTGATTCCCGTTGCAACAACTGCGCACTGTCCGTAGACGGAATCCTTCAATCCTGCGATTTCAGGCTTGGTCTCTGCGGCCTTGTCCAGAGCGAGAAGAATCAGGTTGTTCTTCGTCATCTTCAGGTTTGCGGTTCCGCGGAGTCCTGCCCTCATCGACTGGATCTGCTGACCACCGATACCGTGCACGTCAACGACTGCAACGACTGGGTTGTTCAGCATATCCTGGACGAGATCATCGACCATATCCTTCTTCCAAGCTGCGACGTGTGCCATGTACGAAACCTCCTCAGATTACCCTCTCAGACGGACCCATGGTGGTCTTCACGTAGGCGGACTCAATGTTCATCCTTCCCTTCTCGAGTTTGAGCTCGATACGCTTGAGGATAACCTCAATGTTCTCTGCGAGCTCCTCGGCGGGCATGTTGACCGTTCCCACGGGTGCGTGGAAAGTCATTCTGTCTTTCGTCCTGACAGAAACAGTTTTGCGGAGGTTGTCGACCATCGCCGTAGGATCTGCTCCTGGGGGGATGGGCTTCGGCATCTTTCCGCGAGGTCCGAGAACAGTACCGAGCTTCTTACCGACGACAGCCATCAAAGGTGCCTCAGCAATGAAGTAGTTGGTCTTGTTCGCGAGCTTCTTTGCCTGCTTCTTGTCGTCTGCGATTGCCTGAAGTTCTTCAGGGGTAACCACAGTGTCGGCAACGCCTTTGGCTTTAAGAGCAAGTTCGCCACCACCAATCACACAGACGTGAACGTCCTTTCCGCGTCCGTAGGGCAGGATGATGTCATCCGTGATACGGTTCTTGGGAACGGACAGATCGATGTCTTTGAGATTGATGGCCAACTCAACCGTCTCAACAAAATTGCGCTTCTTAGCGTTCGCATCTTCGACCGCTTTCTGCACAGCCATTACGGTTGACTTCTCTGCCAATACAATTCCTCCTCGTAGTACTAACGGGCTATGCCCTCCTACAAGTGATTCGGACTATCAATATCCCATATATAAAGCTGACCCAAATAATAGAGGCTATCATATTCAAATAGTAATTCGTGAATTACTATTATGATGTCTCCAGACCTGATCGGAAGAACGGATGAACTCGAGCTGCTCCAAGAACTGTGCGACACAATGAACATCATACGCATCGGAGGAAGGAGCGGAGTCGGAAAGACCGCGTTCGTATCCGAATTCTGTAAGGATCGTGACCATATAATGTTCTCCTGCAGACCTACGGGAAAGGTACGCAACCTGAAGGCATTGTCCGAACTGGTCGGAAAGGGGGTGGACTCCCTCCAGGATGCCTTGGATGTCGTCTCCGAAGGTTCGGAAGGAAGGATGATCATGGTCATAGACAACGCACACCGTCTCGACGATATCGATGATGTGGTCGTGAATGAGAACATCACCCTCATCATCGTCAGCCAGTTCTTCGACGATGCGGAGATTGTTCTGGAACCGTTCGATCTGAGGGAGTCGGGATACTTCTTCCCGGACTGTATGCCCAGGGAGAAACTGTTGATCTACGCCGTCACCGGAGGAGTACCTGGATACATGACCAGGTTCGACAGGAACATCTCCATCTCGGATAACGTGGAGAGATTGTTCTTCAAGGAGGACGGACAGTTGTACTCCGAACCAGAACGTCTTCTCAGGAGCATGAACATCAGGGAACCCGAAGGATACCTTTCCGTACTCGCCGCGATGTCCGAAGGAACGGACACCATCAACGGGATAATGAGGGGATCTGACGACAACAGCACATCCGCCGTGGTCAGACATCTGGACCCGTTGATCGACAAGCTGGTCGTGAGACATGTGCCCGAAGGCATGACCCGCGCATCGTACCGCATCTCGGACAACATGATGAGATTCTGGTTATCGTTCGTTCAAAACCATGCGAACGATATCGCCTCCGGAAGGAACCATATCTTCGCAGATATCGTGGAGGATGAGATGGAGGACTACCTTTCAACCGTCTACAGGGAAACGTGTTCGAAGTACGTCGACGACGGTTACGGATACACCATCGAGGAGTGGACAGAACCGGACGAGAAGGACACCGTGTTCGCACACTGTTCCGACGAGGAGGAAGCGTGTTTCATTTCATGCACATGGTCCAAACGTCCCGTAGGGAAGGGTGCATTGCAGGCATTGATGGACTATGCGGGAAGGAAGGCACCGGGAAAGGACAGGACGTTCATCATGTTCTCAGCAGGCGGATTCAAGAAGGACATGGAACAGATCTCCGAGGAACAGGACATCGATATGATCCCGTTGGAAGGTATGTTCTGGTAGTCATCCTTATTAGAGTATACCATATAATATAGGACCATGGAAGCTGACTTCTCCGGCATCAAGGCAGCGGTATTCGATTTGGACGGTACTGTGAACTACGGTGACAAGATCATCCCGGGTGCGAAGGAGACGATAGACTTCCTACGTTCCAAAGGTATCAGGATCCTTTTCGCCACCAACAACTCCGGTAAAACTAGACAGTTCCTCACCGATAAGCTTCACAGGTTGGGCATAGAGTGCGACGTCGAGGACATCTACAACTCGGGATACGTCGCGGTACGTCTCGTGGAGGAGAAGGGGCTGAGGAACACGTACGTCGTGGGTTCCAATTCCTTCAAGGAGGAACTCTCCAAGGTGACGAACCTCGTCGATGAGGACCATGCGGACACATTGGTCGTAGGTATCGACACCAGATTCGATTACGAGAGGATGACCGCTGCATTGCGTGCTGCATTGAGGTCGAATACCATCATATTCTGCAACGAGGACGTGTCATACATAGGTGAAGGGGAGAGGATCTTCCCCGGTGCCGGTGCGATGACGGGTTTCATAACCAACTGTTCCGGAAAGAGACCGGACCACATAGTGGGTAAGCCCAACACGCCTATGTTCGACCTCATCTCCAGGAATACGGGGATCCCCTGTAGCGAGATGGTCATGATCGGGGACAGTTACCGTAGTGACGTTGGATTCGCCAGGAATGCCGGTGCGAAATGTATCCTGATCGGCGAGGAACGCGACGATGTCGTCTGTGTACCTACCGTGAAGGACATACAGGAACTGAAATGGTCACAGTGAAGTGCGATAGTTCCAGGAACCCCCTCCACAGTTGCAATTTACTAACTAAAAAAATACTACTTTTCAGAATAGCAAATTGCAAAGGTTATATAGTGACCGATCCCATATAGAGAAGCATGTTCTATGGGCGTGAAAAGGAATTGGCCGAACTCAATAAGAGATATTATTCGAACGGTTTCCAATTCATCCCCATATATGGTAGACGCAGAGTCGGAAAGACTGCGCTGATCGAGGAGTTCATCAAGGATAAGGTCGCGATAAAATTCACTGCCGTGAAGGGGTCGCTCAATACCAACATGCGCCTCCTTGCTTCCAAGATACTAGGGATAAAAAACGCGCCCCCTTTGAACTTCGAAGATGCTCTTGAGACCATGCACTCCAGATTCGAAGATAGAAGGTATGTATTCGTGATCGATGAATACCCCTATCTTGTCAAAAGTGATGAATCCGTCACAGGGATACTGAACAACTTCATCGAAGAACATCTGGGTTCCAACATATTCATCATCCTTTCCGGATCCCTGATGAACATCATGAACAACCAGATTCTTGGAAAGAGTAGCCCTCTATACGGAAGACGTACGGGACAGATCAGATTGAGCCCGTTCCAATTCTCCGAGACAAAGCTGTTCCTTCCGAATTATTCCGATGAGGATCGGATGACGGTCTATGGTCTGGTAGGGGGCATACCTTGGTATCTGAATTTCTTCAATGACAGAAAATGCCTGAAGGACAATGTGATCGATAACCTCATCAACCCATATGCGGTGTTGAACAAGGAATCCACACTGCTTTTTGCCGAGGAATTCGAATCCCCGGTGACCTATCTCGACATAATATCGTCTATAGCCAAAGGACAGAATCGCGTAGGGGAGATCGCATCTGCTGTTGGATTGGAAACATCGCGTGTTTCGGCCTTACTGAAAGAGCTCATCCTGTTGGAGATCGTAGAGAAGGTCAGACCAATAGACGACCCGCAGTCCAAACGCACCATCTATCGGATCAAGGACCATTACCTTCGTTCGTTCTTCAGGTTCATCTATCCCGAATACGTAGAGGTCAATAGTTCGGACTATGAGACAACATATGAGGAAATCATGAGTGGTATGAACGACTACTTAGGTCATGTGTTCGAGGATGTGTGTTCCGAATTCGTTGGAAGGAGCTGTCGTAATGTGGGTACATGGTGGGGAACCGACCCATCGACCCGTACGAAGGAAGAGATCGACATTGCGGCACTTGGAAAAGGGACGATCGTGCTGTGTGAGTGCAAATACAGATCGGACCCGATGGATGAAAAGGCAATCGAGACACTGATCAGACGTTCGAAACTCGTGAAGAGCAATCTACCGAGGGAATTGAAGGCATTCTCCAAATCCGGTTATACGGACGATGCCATCAGACTCGCTGATTCGGAAGGCATATCCCTCTTCACCTTGAGCGATGTGTCCACCCCGAACAAGTGAACCGATCACAGAACAATATTCTTGAAAAAACGACGCGGATGCGTTAATGGGTTTAAGATGAATGGGGAAGTTTCCCCATTCAGAACTGGCCGTCGTAGACTCCTGCCTTGACGTCCTTCTGGAAGACCTTTGCGTCCTTTCCGTCGATGGTGACTCCGACGGAGACACAGTTGCCCGAAACCTCAAGGACACGTGCCTTAAGGTCTGCACCGAGAAGGTCATCCTGCTTCATGTCTGCGATCTTCTTTGCCTGATCGAGGGTCAGGTTTCCGACCTTGGTGGTCCTTGCGTTTCCGGATCCGGATGCAAGTCCGAGCTCGCTCTTGATCAGTGCAGCCATGGGAGGGGTTCCGACCTTGATCTCGAAGGACTTGTCGTCGTTGATGAGGACCTTAACGGGGACCTTCATTCCTGCGAATGACTTTGTCTTCTCGTTGATCTGAGCAACGACCTGTGCTGCGTTAACACCCTTGGGTCCCAGTGCGGGGCCGAGAGGTGGACCTGCGGTGGCCTTACCACCGTCAACCAATACTTCAACAGTATCAACCATGTTCTACTCTCCTTATTTTCCGATGACTTTGATGC